>JBBQPD010000591.1:0-4665 GCA_038331535.1 Gemmatales bacterium
CAGGGAGCGTTGGAGAAACGCTCCCTGACGGTCGCGGCTCGTGAAGGTTTTCGTGTCAGGTTAATACAATTCCTCGATGTCCGCGGCGCCGTCCGAAATGGATTTCCTCTCTCAGACGGCTTGCGCCGCCAGCGCATTTACCGCGCTCACGGAGCCTGTCCGTGCCTGGTTTCGGCAGCGCTTCGGGGAGCCGACGGCGATCCAACGCACGACATGGCCTGCTATCGCCGACGGGCGGCACGTTCTTGTCAGCGCTCCGACCGGGACGGGGAAGACGCTCGCCGCGTTCCTGCCGTTGCTGGGGCCACTATTTACTGAGTCGGCGACTGTTTCGCCCTGGGCGGTTGGCCCCTCGCTGGTTGGCTTATATGTCTCGCCGCTCAAAGCGCTCGCCAACGACGCCTGCCGTAATCTGACCACGCACATTGAAGAAATCGCCGCGTTCCTGCCAGCGGATACCCGCGTACCGCGTCTCGGCGTCCGAACGGGCGACACGGCGTCGGGAGAGCGGCGCGATCAGGGCGACGATCCGCCCGACGTGCTGCTAACGACGCCCGAAAGTCTCGCGATTCTGCTCAGTCAGCCAGAGCGTCTGAGCTTCTTCTCCGGCCTGCGCTTCGTGGTTGTCGATGAGATTCACGCGCTGGCCGCGACCAAGCGCGGGGCCGACCTCGCGCTCAGCCTCGAACGACTCGCTTCGCTGTCATCGCATCCGCTCCAGCGCATCGGCCTGTCCGCGACGGCGACGCCGTTGACCGAGGCCGCCAGCTTTCTCTCCGGAGGTCGCGCTTGTGCCATCGCGGTGGCGCACGATGCCACTCCGCTGCGGTTGACAATCAGCCCGCTGGAGCGGACGGAGGCGTTCATCCCGCACCTCGCCGCCCGCCTGGAGCCGGAGTTGCGAGCGAACCGCGCGACACTGATCTTCGCCAACGCCCGCGGCCTGGCCGAGAGACTGTCTTGGGCACTGCGGCGGCGCATGCCGGACTGGGATGAGCGCATCGCGGTGCATCATTCCTCGTTGTCGGCGGAACGGCGTCACGAGGTCGAGCGCCGTTTTAAGGAAGGGCATCTCGGCGCCGTCGTAAGCAGCACGAGCCTGGAGTTGGGCATCGACATCGGCACGGTCGATCTGGTGGTGCTGGTGCATCCGCCGGGCGATGTGGTGCGTCTCCTCCAGCGCGTCGGTAGGGCGGGACACGGGCCGGGCCGAGTGCGGCGCGGCCTGGTGCTGACCGATTCGCCGTCGGAACTGCTTGAGGCCGCTGTCACCGCCGCGTCTGGGCTCGCGGGGCAGTGTGAGCCATTAGACGTTTCCGCGCGGCCGCTCGATGTGCTCTGCCAGCAGATCCTCGGCATGGCCTGCGCGGGCGCTTGCGGCGCCGACGAAATGTACGAGTTGGTTTGCCGAGCTTACTCCTATCGCGATCTGAGCCGGCAAGAATTCGACGACTGTCTGGCTTACCTGTTCGGTCGCGACCGCACCGGCGCCGACTGGCTGCCTGCGCGGCTCGCCGGCGACGAGCGGGCCTTCACCATTCGCGACGAGTGGACGGCACGGCTGCTGCGGAGAAACCTGGGAACGATCCTCGCGGAGGACACAGCGACCGTGTTTGCCGCTTGCGGCTTCGCTGAGTCGCCTGCGGAGCCGCAAGCGGCGAACCGTATTGGCACAGTCGATCTCGCGTTCGCCGAACGTCTGCAAGCGGGCGATCGGTTCCTGCTCGACGGGCGCTGTCTCGAAGTCCGTCGCGTTGAAGGTGAAGAAGTCCACGTCGAGGAGGTCGCTGGCCGGCCGGCGGTGCCGCGCTGGGGTGGCGACGGTATGCCGCTCTCGCCGGAGCTGGCGCGCCGGCTGTATCAGCTTCGCGTCCAGGCGGCTGAGGCGCTGCGCGACGGGCCGCTGTCGCTCGCGGCCTTACTTCGACGTGATTACGGACTGAGTGGGCGCGCTGTCGAAATGCTCGCGGTGTTCTTCCAGGAACAGGAAGCAGTCAGTGAAATCCCCGATGCCGGAGTCTGCCTGATCGAGGCCGTCGCGACCGAAAACAGCGAGACCTATTTTGTGCATACGCCCCTGAACCGCACGGGCAACGACGCCCTGGCGCGCGTCGCGGTGCGGCGCCTGGCGCGCGATCACGGCCGGTCGGCGCTGTCCATCGTCGCCGACCTCGGCTTCGCTCTGGTCCCGCGCGGGGGGCCGCTTGCGCATCCTGAAGTAGACATTGCCGCCCTTTTTCGTCGTCTTCTCGATCAGGAGGCGTTTGGTTCGGACCTCGACGGCGCTTTGGCCGAGGGGGAGCTTGTCCGCGGCCGCTTCAAGCGCGTGGCGCAGACGGGCCTGATGCTGTTGCGCAATCCGCTTGGCCGCAAACGGCGCGTTGGTGGTCCTGACTGGGGGGAACGCCGACTGTACGAGCAAGTGCTGGCACATGATCCCGACTTCGTGCTGCTGCGCCAGGCGTTGAGCGAAGTGCGCTCGCTGTGCTGCGACGGCGCCGCGGCATTCGACTATGTCCGTAGTTTGCCATCGGTGGCGGTGCGCTGTCGCTGGCTCGGCCGGGTTTCACCGTTCGCCGGCGCCTGGACGCAAGAAATCATCGGGGCGATGGAATCGGTCGATACTCCGGGCGAAGCGCTGGAACGTCTGCACTCGACCCTGTTCGCCGACGCTCCGCAGGCTCGTGGTTGATCGATATCGAGGTTCGTGCATGCGCGTTCTTGACGACTGGCTGCTGACCTCCGCCCGTGCGGCGATCTATCTGCCGACCGGGACCGCCGTCATTGCCGACGTGCATCTCGGCTACGGGGAAGCGCGACATCGGAACGGTGATGCTGTGCCGGGGCGGAGCGTGGCCTCGATATTGGCTCCGCTTCTTCGCATCGTGGCGGTGCATAACGTTCGAGGGTTGGTCGTCGCTGGCGACTTGTTCGAGTCCGGCCCGATTGCGTCGAAGGTGACGGAACTGCTCGCCTGGTGCGCAGCCGCCGGCATCAAGTCATTGGGCGTGGTGCCCGGCAATCACGACCGCGGCCTGGCTGAGAAGGCGCCCGAACTCCCGATTTGTCCGAACGGCGTAACTCTCGGGGATTGGTGCGTCGTTCACGGCGACCAGGAGTTACCGAAGGCCGCCGTGGTGCAAGGGCACGAGCATCCCGTGGCGCGCTGGCACGGACTCGCTAGCGGCCCCTGTTACCTCGTCAGCGAACGGCGCTTAATTCTGCCCGCATTCTCCCCGGACGCCGCGGGCGTGAACGTGATTCAAGGCAAGCGCTGGGACACCTTCCGGTGTTGCGTAATCGCGGGGGAGCGGATTCTCGATTTCGGGCGATTAGGAGAGTTGCAAGAGAAGATGAGCGCGAAAACGCCAGGCGGGCGTCGCTGATGCGACACCCGCCTGGCGCTCACTGAGGCTCGTACCGGCTATCCGTTACCAGTAGCGTAGTCGCCAGAGGTCGTACTTGGTGGCGTGGGTGCTGTACCACCAGTGGCCGTCTTGCCACTCCAACTTGGTGGAGCGCCAGCTTGTCGGCACCTTGGGGAACGGGTAGCAAGGCCCGATGAACGGGAACGCCTGATACGGATAGGCCTCCGGATAGGCGACGCGCGAGAAATTGTTGTACGGCGCGTAGGTCGGCCAGGCGTTGGGCGGCATCTTCGGCTGGCCCATGTCGAACGGGCCGGGCATCGGCGCCTGGAAGATCGGCACTGGCTCGGGGGTGCCGTTCGCCGCGCCTTGCGGTGGAGCCACCGGGCCCGGCGGCAAGGGGCCAGGCAAGGGAGCGGGCAGCTTCGGCGGCGGAATCTCGGCCACCTGCGTCTGCGTCACGGCGCCGGCGACGGCCAACCGGTCGCGAACCTGGATGACGCCCGAAATGCCCTGTACGAGCCGCACCGCCTCTTCGCGCTGCGGTTGGTCGGCGACGGTGCCGGACAGTTCGGCGATGCCGTCCTGGAAGGCCACGTCGATCGAATAATGGCGCAGACGGCCACTTTGGTTGATGTTCTGCGCGATGTTGTCGGCCATCTGCTGGTTCGGCGCGGCGGACACCGAAGGCAGCGGCAATCGGGCCGGTTCGCCGATGCTCGGCGGGCCGGCGGTCGAGAAGCACGACTGGAGCAGACAACCCCCCAGTGCGAGTTTCCGGAAATGGGAACGGAACACGGCGACATCCTCCTGACGATGAGCGCGGTGAAATCTACGCCGAACTATTGCCATGCTTTCGGCCAGAGGCAACCGCCCCGACCCGGATGAACTCAGTTCCTTCGACGCGCCGACTGGCGCACGCCGAATGATCCGAACGGGCGGTGTGACGGGAAGAGTTTCACTCGTCGGACCAAATTGCGGGACCGGCCCGTTGACAGGTTTTCGCGGCCTCCCTATAAATGGGGGGAGAAGGAACGCCGAGCGATTGCGTCTGATTCGACACAAGCGCCCGTAGCTCAACTGGATAGAGCGTCGGCCTACGAAGCCGAAGGTTACAGGTTCGACTCCTGTCGGGCGTACTTCTCTCCCTTTCAAGATGGTCCTACCTTTCTATTTTCTCGAACCATCACCACGCTGCAAAACGATTGGGAGCAGTTGTTCTTTACGAGCCGCGACCGTCAGGGCGCGTTTGAGAAGCGCTCCCTGACGGTCGCGGCTCGTGATGCCGGGAAGCAGT
>JBBQPD010000592.1:0-4654 GCA_038331535.1 Gemmatales bacterium
GACGGGCCGGCATCCTCTCCACCTCTACCACGGCTATCTCGGCGCTACGACGCTGTTGCATCATGGCAGCCTGTCCTGCTACGACCCTAATTTCCACGCGGGCTATCCCAAAACTCCGGTATTCGACTCGGGGAGCCGGCCGGCTGAGTTGGCTCTCTCCTTGGCCGGTGGGCGCATGCGGCCCGGCGCTTACAAACTGGCCGTGGCCCTCGTTTGCGCCAGCGTACCGCTGTTGCTGTGGTTGGGCGCGCGCGGGCTGGGATTGCCGCGCGTGGCGGCGCTGCTGGCGGCCGCTCTCGGCACGCTGGTGTGGTGGGGACGACCGTGCCGCAAAGACCTCGAAGCCGGCGACATCGATCTCCTGGTCGCCGCCCTCCTCATCGTCGTCCAGTCCGGGCTGCTGATCCGCTTCCACCGCGCTCCGGGGCCGGGAGTGCTCGGCGGTATTGTCCTCACCGGCTTCCTCGGCTGGTTCGCGCACCCGCTGTTCATGGCCCTGCTGCTGCCGTCGTTCTTCGTTTACTACCTCGGCGTCGGCCGCCGCCACCCTCTCGGCTGGCACCTCGCCCTGTTTGCGGGCGTATTCGCCACCGTTCTCGCCAACCTGTTCTGGCTGCTCGACTGGGTGCGTTACTGGTGGATTCGCGTGCCGCTGCGGCTCGACACGCCGTTGCTGGCACATCGGACATTCCACACTGTCTGGGACGCGCCGCTGTGGGGTGGGCCGGCCGACCGCGCCCTGGCCTGCGCGCTCGTCCTCGCGGGACTGGTCGGTGTGGGACTGTGGAACCGCGGCGGCAACCGAGCGACGGCACGTCTGTTCGGCTTCGCGGTAACGGCGCTGTTGCTGCTGGCGGTGGCCGGCATCGGCGCGGAGTCGGTGGGACGACTCGGCGCCGCCCGCCTGATCGTGCCTGGTCTCTTGTTCGCCGTCTTGCCCGCGGCCCACGCTGTCGCCGTGGTGCTCGGCAGGATTCGCTTTACGGCGTCCACCTCGGGTGTCGCCGCAACCTGCGTCGTCCTGCCCTGTCTGGCGGCCATGACCGGTGGATTCTCCGCCCCGGATTGGAGCAGTCGCCTGTCCGGCCCGGACCCAGTCGAAATCGGCCTCAATCCGGACCGCCAGGCGATCGTCGATTTCCTCAATGCGAACACGACCACTGCGGCGCGCGTTCTCTGGGAAGACCGTCGCGGCGACCGCATGACCTCGCGCTGGACGGCGCTGCTGCCGGTGCTCACCGGACGCAGCTTCATCGGCGGCCTCGACCCCGACGCCGGCATCGAACACGTCGCCGCGGGCCTGATCGACCAGAACCTCTGCGGAAGGCCGTTGCGAGAATGGACGGACGAGCAGCTGCGCGAATACTGCGAGCGCTACAACATCGGCTGGGTGGTGTGCTGGACGCCGGGATCAATCGACCGTTTTGCGGCGTGGCCCGCCGCCGAACCGCTGACCGAACTGCGCGACGGCGCGCGCGGCCGGGTGTTCGTCCTGCGCCGCCGCCAGTTCGTCTTCACGCGCCGGCCAAGTTTCGCGTTGACCGGTTCGGCTCGCCTGGTGCGCGCCGACGCCCGCCATATCGTGCTGGAAGACGTACGCCCGGAGGATGGCGAGGTGGTGCTGAGCCTGCATTACCAGGCCGGTCTGCGCGTCACGCCCGGCCGCGTCCGCCTCGAACGGGTCACCGACTCGCTCGACCCGATCCCGCTCGTTCGCCTCGTCGTCAAGGAACCGGCGGCCCGCGTCACCATCGTCTGGGATCGGCGCTGAAGCGTGCTGTTTAGAAGAGCCGCGCACGAAGTAAGCGGGTATTATGCGCGCTTACTTCGTGCGCGGCTCCGCGGTATATCATTAAATACTGCGGCACAGGCGAAGCGATCGAGGAGGAATGGCATGTCGGTTCAGACCAGGATCACCATCGGCCCGAACGACCACGATCGACCGATGACGCTCGAAGACTTCCTGAGCGCGGATGGCCTGGAGGGTTACCACTACGAGCTGATCGAAGGGAAGGTGTATGTGTCGCCCACACCGAATCTGCCGCAGAATGTCAATGAGGAGTGGGTACACGATCAACTGCGCGATTACAGCCGGGAGCATCCTGAGGTTATCAACTACGTCACCGCGAAAGCACGAGTGTTCGTCCCCGGACACGATGACCTGACCAACCCCGAGCCGGACCTTGCGGCTTATCACAACTTTCCGCGCCGCTCCCGGTATCGCCTCCTCAATTGGCGGCTCCTCAGTCCGCGACTCGTCGTGGAGGTCCTATCGGAGGATGATGCGGAGAAAGATCTGATTCGCAACGTCGAATTGTACCGGCAAGTCCCTTCGATCCGCGAATATTGGATCATCGACCCGCGCGACAATCCTGACGCGCCGACGATGCGCGTCTACCGCAAGCGGGGACAGCGTTGGCAGAAACCGATCGACCTGTCGGCCGGCGAGACGTACACGACGCCGCTGTTGCCGGGCTTCACGTTGTTGATCGATCCACACGCCGAGTGATCGCTTCACGACGCCGACGCTCGGGACCGATACCACGCCCAAACTTCCTCGCGCTCCCCTCTCAGCAAGCGCGCCAGTGCCAACAGCCGCCGCGATTCCTCATCGCTCCGCAACCAATCGCCGTGTTCCGCCGCCCTCAGTGCCTCTTCAGCGTCGCCGCGCGCCAACGCAACGCTGGCCTCGGCCAACAGTCGCTCTCGGCGCTGTTCCAGCGCGACGAGTAACGACAGGTCAGCCTTGCAACGGCGACACTGCGGCGTCGAGTTATTCTCGGCCTTGCACACGGGACAACGCATCGGGGTTCCTCTCCGTACCGCCGCTTGCGTCTTAGCGGCAAGAAACGCTGAGCCGCAAGCGGCGATCCGGTCACGCGTCTTCCAGATAAAACAGCGTGTCGGCCAACTCGTTGCACGCCTTCGTCACATCCTCCCATTTGCGGTCCGTCAAGCCTTCGCGCACCGCGGTCAGCTGGCGCTCGATCTCCGGGCGGTCGGCCGGTTGCACTTTCTCCATCAGGCGCTCGGCCTTCTCCAGCAGGGCGCGCGCCTGCACCGCCTCGCGCTGCCCCTCGCGCGGCCCGGGCAGCAACTCCGGCACGGCGTCCGGTTGCGCCTCGCCGCTGTCGTCCTCCATGTCCTCTTCGTCGTCGTCCTCGAACTCGTCGCCGCCGCGGTCGTCCCAGAGGCGGTCCAGCCGTTCGCGCGCCCCGCTCTGCTCGGCGCGCTCGAACTCGGCGAGAGCGTTTTCGATCGTCACTTGCTTCTGCAAACCAGTCGCCTTTTCGCGGGCCGATACCTTCAGGATGCCGTCCAGGTTCAGATCGAGCTGCACCAGGAGCGGGTTGCCGGCGGGCACGTCGGCCAGGCCCTCGATCTTGAACTTGCCGACGCGGTGGTTGTGGCGCACGTCGTCGCTCTCGCCCTGGAAAACGTCGATCTCCACCCCGCGCTGGCCGTCGTAGTAGGTGTGGAACATTTCGCTGCGCGACGCCGGCAGCGGCGTGTTGCGGTGGATGATCGGGGCGAAGCGGTTCACGAACGGAATGCCCATGCTTTCGTCCACGCACTTGATGCCGAGCGAGTGCGGCGTGATGTCCACCAGCACGGCGCCGACGTTCGAGCCGGCGATGATCGCCCCTTGCATCGCCGCCCCCATCGCCACGCACAGGTCGGGGTTGACCTCCTGGTGCGCCGGCTGGGCGAGGCGTTCCTCCAGCAACGTAACGACACGCGGCGTGCGCGTCACGCCGCCGACGAGCACCACCTTGTCGATCGCCGTCGCCGTCAGCCGGGCGTCGTCCAGCGCCTTTTGCACGCAGTCCATTGTCTTGTCGAGCATCGGCTGGATCAGCGCCTCGTAGTCGGTCCGGCCGATCTCCATGTTCAGGTGCAGCGCCTGGCCGTCCTTCTCCGCGACGAACTCCTCCTCGATCCGGGTGAACGGGTGGAACGATAACTGCCGCTTCGCCGCCTCGGCGGCGCGGAGAACGCGCGCCCGCGAAATGAGGTTCGCCCGCAGGTCGATGCCGTGTTCCTGCTCGAAGCGGTCGCAGATGAACTTGACGAGCAGCTCGTCGAAGTCGTCGCCGCCGAGCTGCGTGTCGCCGTGGCTGGACAGCACCTCGACGACGCCTTCCTGGGCCTGGACGATGGACACGTCGAAGGTGCCGCCGCCGAGGTCGTAGACGAGCATGCGGCGCATCTCGCGCTGGTTGGGGTCGTAGGTCAGCGAGGCGGCCGTCGGCTCGTTGAGGATGCGCACCACTTCCAGGCCGGCCAGTTCGCCCGCCTCCTTCGTCGCCTGCCGCTGGCCGTCGTTGAAGTACGCCGGGACGGTGATGACCGCCTTCTTGACCTCGGTGCCGAGCTGGCGCTCCGCCCGCTCCTTCAGCGCCTTGAGGATCATGGCGGAGATTTCCTGCGGCCGATACTCGTGATCGCCGAGCCGGACCTTCACGTCCTGGCCCATCTTGCGCTTGATCGACTTGATGGTGCGCTCGGGGGCCAGCACCCATTGAGTGCGGGCCGCCTTGCCGACCAGCAGCCGGCCGTCCTCGGACAGGCCGACGAACGCCGGCAGGATGGGGTCGCCGTCCTCGGTGCAGACGACGGGCTGGCCGTCGCGGATGTAGGCGACCTCGCTGTT
>JBBQPD010000593.1:0-4654 GCA_038331535.1 Gemmatales bacterium
AACGTAACGGGCATCGACGCCGGACACCAGAGTTAGAATAGGCGCAGGCGGGGCGGAGGACCAGGCCCAAGTTCCTGGCACTGTGGCGCAGGGTACTCCCTGCAAGGCATCGAACCAGGCGCTGCAGCAGACGGCGGGGGCTGTCTTGGTTTCTGGGAGTTCAAGCTAGCTGTGGCCCCCGCCGCTGCTGAGCTTGGTCGTTAGGCTGTAGATGAGGGAACCGCTCATGCGAAGCGACAACGTGGGGCGCAACGATCCTTGCCGTTGTGGCAGCGGCAAGAAGTTCAAGAAGTGCTGTTTGCTCGGCAACTCGCGGGCCTGGTTGAACCTTCCCGCCAGCAAGGTCGGCCGAGCCGCTCCGGACCGACCAATCCCCCTCGCAACCGGTAAACCTCGGCTCGCCGAAGCTGGTTCAGCGGGGTTGCCCCGATCCCCCGAGGCCTTCTGGTGCGGCGACGACCCTGCTGATGAGCCGATCCACCTCGATCCGAGTCTGGTCCTACTGCTACCCGTCGAGGTGGCTGTGGGCTACAGCTACCCCGTTCGAGCGGGCTTGGCGGAGGTGACCTACATCTACCCCGCCGGCCGAACGGTCTGCCTGGTGGGGGGTGACTACATCCTGAACGAGGATCTGCGGCCGGGGATGCGGGCCTTTCTCGGCGGCGGGACGGTTGCACTGATCACCGAGGTGAGTCCGATCTACGACCTGCCCCAACCGCCGTGCCATCAGGAGGATGGCACGACCATCAGCCGCGTCGTCGGCACGATCAAGCACGCGAACTTCCAGGTCATCGACGTGCGCTGGCGGGGCGGCTCGGTGACCGGCAGTCCTGACCACCTGTTCTATTCGTACAGCCGGGGCCGTTACGTCCAGGCCCGCGAGTTGGAGCCGGGCGAGTTCCTGCGCTCCGGTGACGGCAGACCGGTGCCGGTGGAGGGGGTGAGCGGGGCGCGGTACGGGCAAATCGACCTGTACAACGTGGAGGTCGAACACTATCATAACTACTTTGTGAGCGACGGACGGGTGCCCGGTGTCCTGGTGCACAACGGGACCGAGTGCATCCAAACCCTGCGGACGTTCGACCTGGTGGACCAACTGAAGGGCGGCTCGACCCTACTAATCGGCGAGGGCAACTTCAGCTTCGCGAAAAGTCTCGCCCAGAAGCAGGGGATCAACCCGGCCGACCTGACCGCCACGGAGTACACGGCCGAAGCCAGCCTCTCGACCGCGGCCCAGCAGAACGTCACCTGGCTCCGCGACCACGGGGCTAGAGTCATGTGCGGGGTGGATGCCCAGAATCTTTCTGCTACCCTTGGCGCGAGTACCAAGTACGCCCACATCGTCTGGAACTTCCCGTTCGCACACGCGGGACCGGGGCGGGCCAACATTAATGCCGTCAACCGAACGCTGATGTCAGCCTTCTTCTCCAGTGCGGCAGGCCACCTGACGACGAACGGGTCCGTGATCTTCACCCTGCACGACCCGTACTTCCAGAACTGGAAGGTGGCCGACGCGGCCCGGGCAGCCAACCTCAGTTCGATTTCCCAGGCTCCGTATCAGTTAAGCAACTTCTCGGGCTATCAGCCCATGACAACCTACCGCAACGTTACCCAGCCGAATTGGTCCACAGCGTCCACTTACATCTTTCAAAGGGGGCGATAGGATGTCCATTGACGAAGTGCTGACCGCGCTCGACAAGCTACCTGGGGCGAAGGTCGGTTACGGCCCGAAGCATCCGCTCACGCCTGAGCGAGTCTACGGTAACGTCTTACTCAAGCATCTGGAGCAGTACCCGTTCCTGTACTCTCACCAGGACTTCGTCGCCTTTCTAGAGCGCTGCGCCGGGGCCTGGATCAATCGGGACGAAACCCCGAAATCATCTTGGTGGCACACTACCATGTTCGGGATCGGCGAGTGGGAACAGGCCGAGTTGGCGGACCCGGTAGACCACGCCGGTTTCTACGTTTTTGCCACCACGAATACCGGCCCGAGTGACGATCCCGCGCTGGATGATAAGCAAGCCGCGTATGCGTTTGACGCCACTGGGACTAGGCCGAATGTCGTGTTCGTCAATGTCAGTCCCACCGACCATCCGGAGTCGGGATGCTACCGGCCCTATTGCCCCACTTTTGCCGACTGGCTGCGGCATCTTATCGAGTCGGACGGGCGGCTGATGCCCGCCTCAGAGGATCCGGAACCCGTGTCCACCATCCGCGCCTAAGGCGCTGAGGATTCGATGCGTTACACCTACTTGGGCACCTCACTCGGGACGCTTCTGGTGGCCGGCGACGAAGCCGGCCTGCGGCACGTCCGATTCACCGACCGGGACGCGCCGGCGATTCCCGGTTGGACGCACGCCCCCGACTCCTTCGAGGAGGTGGCGAACGATCTGCGTGACTACCTCTCCGGCCGTCTGCGGGACTTCACCCTGCCAATTGCCCCTCAGGGCACCCCCTTCCAGCGCCGGGTGTGGGAGGCCGTTCGCGCCGTCCACTATGGGAGCGTGGCGACCTACGCCGAACTGGCCAGCGGCCTGGGGATGCCGAATGCCGCGCGCGCTGTCGGGAGGGCGAATGCCTGTAATCCCTTGCCCATCGTCATCCCCTGCCACCGGATCGTCGGCACAGGGGGCCGGTTGGTCGGTTACCTCGGCGGGCTGGACATCAAGCGATCCCTACTCCGGCTGGAAGGCGTCGCCTCACACGAACCATCGGGCGGCGTACGTGATTGCTCGGCTCGCGGTGCGGACGACTCGCTCGGGGGGATGCGATGACCACGAGTTTCCGGGTCGGCGTATGCACCTTGCCGAACATCCTCGGCGCGCCCCCGCCGCAGTTTCAGCACCTGGGCCTTCTCTACACCCCATTCGCCGTCCGTCTGGGCGAAACCGCGTTCCCGGCCGAGGGTTGGTGCGACTTCGCGGGGGTCTGGCTATTTCGCTGGTGTCGGGCGGTCTGGGAGCTATCGGCGGGGAAGGCTCGAGGGGTGCGCCTACCGTTCTGGTACAACTACGAGGTCTGGCTGCGGCGGACACGCGGCCAGTGGTGGCGGGTCAGTTTGGTCGAGAACCTCCCCGAGGCGCGGGCGATCACCGGGGAGGGCCTCGTTCTCCCCGAGCAGGCGGAAGCAGCGTTACTGACGGCCGTTCGGAGGCTGGTGGCGGGGGCGCGTAGTGCTGGCCGTCGAACCGAGGATGCGGAGGCGTTGGCGGCTTTCCTCGACGACCCCGAGGGCTACCTCAACGGGCTCGAGAGAGGCAGCATCCCCCCACCCAGTTTTTTGTCGGGCACGCTCAATCTCCCTTCACCTTTTCGATAAAGAGAGGCTTAGACAGGAAAAGGGGACGGGCACCTTTATTGAGATAATCAAAGGGGTCGGGAGTCATTATCGAGTTGCCAGAGAGCCGAACAATGTGCTGCAGCAGACCGGCCACGCGAATGACGCCGTAGTAGCTTCAACGTCAAGCCCGCGTGAGCCGGCTGCTGAGCGTGACGTTCGGCGGCAGAAAGAAGCACGAGATGCCACGTATCGCCATGCTCTGTCCGAGTTGCAAGCGACGTGTCAAGGTAGACGAAAGCCGGGTTTGCTTCGGAGTCCGCTGTAGTTCGTGCAACTCCTTCATGGACCCGCTATCCTCCGAATCAACCGCCCATCAGGAGCATCGATCGTGGGAACTCCCGCCGCTTATGACAACTGTGACTGTAGTGCTCGGATTTCTTCTGATCGTGGTGTTTACCATCACTGACCGGCAGCAGTCTCTGGCAGCGACTTCTGTCGGCATGTTGGCCCTGAGGCTGTTTTTGGGCAGTGCTGGTGCCGTCCTCACCATCATCGGCTCGGTCCTTCTCGTCCGTTGGCGGTGGATCCACTGGCGCTTGCTGCCAAAGATCGTCGTGGGTGTCGTTCTCGTCCTCGTGGTGCTTTTTTTCGGCGCGCTGGTCGGTGTTGTGGTGCGGGGAGTCTGACACCAAGCCGTTGTCACAGCTTTGATCGACAGACACTGACACGTACGCGCCGCCCCAGGAACTTCCCTCTGAGCTAACGCACCGCTGATGTTGGCGCTCCACTGGGTGCGTGCCGCACGGCGCGCACCGTCTCCGCTTGCCTTGCGGTCGCTTCACTTCGCCTCGGTCCTACCTGCGCTGTCGCCGCACCCACACACTACTTGGGCGATCACACCCCTCGCTGCAACACCTACTGCGCTGCCGTCTCTGCCGCTGCCGTCGCTGTCTCGATCTTCTTCAACTCGAAGCCCAGATCCTGCGCGCGGCGGCGCAGTTGCTTCTCCAACCGCTCGCGCACTTGCGCGGCGTAGGCCGCCTCCGTCTGCTTCATGTACGCCACGCCGTAACGCATCAGGTGGTACACGATCCGGGCCAACTTGTGGGCCGTCGCCGTGATTGCTTTCGGGGCGCCCAGACGCGAACGCTGCCGGCGCAGGTAGGAACCCAGCGCGCTCTGGCTGCGCATCAGACTCCAGGCCGCCAGCCGCAAGGCGTGCGCGGCGCGGTTCTTGCCCCGGCGCGTGCGGCTCGACTGCACCTTGCCGCCCGTCTTCTGCCAGTTGGGACACAGGCCCAGCCAACTGGCGAACTGTTTCACCGTCGGCCATTTCGTGAAGTCGGTGCCCAGTTCACTCACCAGCGTCAGGGC
>JBBQPD010000594.1:0-4650 GCA_038331535.1 Gemmatales bacterium
CTACGCGTAATTCTCGAAGCGTCATCGTACTCGCCGCAATCGCGCCCAATAGCCTCCGTCCGCAGGCCGCCCCGGCACTGATTCCTCTTCCGCCTCCAACGTGAGTCCGGACTTCTCGCGTAGGACCGCCTCGACCACGCTGTGATTCTCCTCCGGTTCGATGCTGCATGTCGCGTACACCACCGCGCCGCCGGGGCGGACGCGCTCGACCGCCAGCAGCAACAACCGTGTCTGCATTTCGGAGAGATGACGCAGATCGTCCGGCTTCAAGCGCCAGCGCACTTCGGGGCGACGGCCGAGAACGCCGGTGTTGCTGCACGGTGCGTCTACCAGCACGGCGTCGAATGGTCCTTGCGGAACGCCGCCGCCGTCGGGATGGACGAGGCCGGTCTTCACCGACTTGAGGCGCAGACGGCGGGCCAACTCTTCCACGGTTTGTAGGCGGCGCTCGTCCACATCGCAGGCGATCACCTGGCCTTCGTCGCCCATAAGCTCGGCGAGATGCGTCGCCTTACCGCCGGGAGCCGCACAGAGATCGAGGACGCGACTCCCCGGCACCGGGGCCAGTGCTGTGGCGACGCGCATCGAGGTTTCGTCCTGCACCGCGAACCAGCCTTGCTCGAAGCCGGGTAGCTCACGCACCGGCGTCGGATCGAGCAGCCTCACGGCTTGCGGCGACGAACCCGGCTCGGCACCGATGCCCTTCGCGGCACATTCAGCCAGGAAGTCGTCGCGTTCGACGCGCAGCGGGTTACAGCGCACGGTCAGCGGCGCGGGGCCAGCGAACCAGAAGCCGAGGCGATGACACTCCTCCGCCGGGAAGCGCTGTAGCCAGCGCTCCGCGAGCCACTCCGGAAAGGCGAAGGCGGCTGAGAAGTACTGCATCGGAAACGAGCCGGGATCAGGGAAGATGGGGCGCGCGAGGCGTTGATACCGCCCCTCCTCGATTGGCAAAGCGTCGGCCGCGGGGCCAGTCGCAGGATCGTTCGTCAGCACTCGTGATAGTGCCCGTAGCACGCCGTTGAGGAAGCCCTTCGCCCCCGGTCTACCGAAACGCTCGGCCAGCTCGACCGTCTCGTGCAGGGCGGCGTGGACCGGCATTTGTTGCAGAAAGGCGAGTTGGAAGGCGCCGACACCGAGTACGTCCCAGAGCCACGCTTCGACCTGGCGCGGCTCGCGCGCGATGAGCGGTTTCAGCAGCGCGAATAGTGTGCCACGGCGCCGCATCACGCCGTAGGCAAGCTGCGTCGCCAGACGGCGGTCGGGCGGCGACAGCGGCGACTGGGACAGCTGGCGGTCGAGGACTTCCTGCACGAAGGCTTCGTGGAGGCGACAGTCGAGTAGCACTTGCAAGGCGAGGCTGCGGGCGTCATGTCGTTGGCCGCAAAAGAAAGGTAGGTCCGGCTTCATGGCTTCTCCGGGCCGAAGAAGTCGCCCGGCTGCGGACGGCGCCCGCGCAGAAACTCCTCGGCCGTCATACGCCGCTTGCCGGCGGGTTGCAGTTCCAGGATCTTTACTCGCCCGCCACCGCCCGCCGCGACGTAGAGCGCCTCCGTACCAACGGCCTCGGCCTGATCTGGTTTCGCCGGGATGGTATTCGACTCGTCCGCGACGGCCTTCAGGACGAGCAGGCGCAGCGGCGTTTGGCCGGCGTGATGGAAAAACGTGTACGCCGTCGGCCACGGCTGCATCGCCCGGATTTGATTGCATATCTGCCGAGCCGAGCGCGACCAGTCGAGAAGGCCATTTTCCTTCTTCAATTTCGGCGCCTTGGTCACGAGGGTGGCATCTTGTTTCGTCCCCGGCACAGGCCCCTTTTCCATGCGAGCGAGAACGTCGAGCGCCAACCGTGCCCCGAGTGGCGCTAAGCGAGCCTCGATCTCGCCGGCCGTCTCGTGCTCACCAATCGCGACCGACTCTTGAGCCAGCATGTCGCCAGCGTCCAGGCCGACGGTCATGCGGATGATGGTAACGCCGGTGTGCGTCTCGCCGTGATAGATGGCCCAGGCAATAGGAGCGGCGCCGCGATATTTTGGCAGCAGCGAGGCATGGACGTTGACGCCGCCACGAGGAGGAACCGAAAGCACCACTTTTGAGAGGATTTGTCCGTAAGCGGCGACGACGAGCACTTCGGGATTCAGCGCCTGAAGTGCGTGAACGCCGTCAGGCGTGTTGATGCTTTCGGGCTGGAGGATGGGGACGTTGTGTTCCAGGGCGATGGGCTTCATGCCGCGGCCGGTCTGGCGGGTGGAGCCGCGTTCCTGGCCGGCGGCGCGGTCGGGCTGCGTGACGAGGCCGACGACTGGGTGCGGCGACGCCAGCAATGCCTCGAACGTCGGCTCGGCGAACAGGCCGGTGCCCATCATCACGATTCGCATGGGGTCTCGCTGTGAAGTGACGTCACTCCCCGCGTTCCCCTTCGGGTCGCGGCTAAAACAATCACGCCTCGGACTCCAACGCCGCGAGCAATTTCTCGATCTCGACGTCGGGTGGGATTTCGCCCTTCTTTTGCGCCTTGCGGAACTCGCGCTCGAAGTTCTTCACCTCACCGCGGGCACACAATTTGGCGATCGGTCCCATCTTGTCGATGAACAATACGCCGTTGAGGTGGTCCAGCTCGTGCTGCCAGGCGCGCGCCGCCAGGTCGCTGGCCGTGATCTCCACCAGCTCGCCCTTGAGGTTATACGCCTGCACCTTCACGGTCTTCGCCCGGCGCACCTTTTGGAAGAGGCCGGGAAAGCTCAGGCAACCCTCGTCGCCCTCCTGCGCTCCCTTGCGTTCGACGATGGTCGGGTTGATGTAGACCGCTTCCTGGTCCTTCTGGGCCGGATCGCCGGTCACGTTGACGACCAAAAGCTGGTACGGCAGCGCCACCTGCGTCGCGGCCAGACCCAGCCCCTTGGCTTCGTACATCAGGTCCAGCATCTCGCCGACTTGAAGGTGCAGCTTCTTGTCGATCGTCGTCAGCAGTCGCGCCTGGCGACGCAGGGCGGGATGCGGGTAGTGAACAATCTTCATGGACATGCGTCGATCCGCCTCAACTCCGGGGCCGTGGTCTCCTACTGCCATTATAAGAGCTTGGAAAAAACCGGGGCGGACGAGGCGCGTTCTTGGCAGGGGATAGGCGGATCGCGAGTACTGCGAGAGAGATTCACGAGCCGCGACCGTCAGGGAGCGTTGGCGCGAAACGCTCCCTGACGGTCGCGGCTCGTGAGCTTCTTTCGTACCCGAGTCTTAGACAGGTAGCGTAAGCTCCCACTGTTGCAGGCTCATGTCACTCCAGCCTGCAAACACGCGATCAGTTCTCTCACTGGCGTCAAGATCGCGTCGACCGCTGAGCGCCTTCGCCGCCGCGTCCAGGCTGGACTCGAACCGTGCTGGCGTGTTCGACCACAAATCGAGATCGGTGACGCTCCTGCGTGGGACAGCCGACGCGGCCTTCGCGTCTTCCTGGTTAGAAACCCTCCCGAGCGCGGTGGGTGGCAATAGAACCCACGATGCTTCGTTCGTCAGGGTTGTCTCACTGCTCAGCGCGGCTTTTTTGCTCGTACCCGTGGCCTTCGAGCCGCCCGCGACCGATTGCGTCGTCGTAACGGCGCCGGGGAGTTTCAGCAGATCGGCAACGACCAGGTTAGCGATGGGGCTGCCTCGACCCGTAACGAGATCGTAGCCGGGTCCGGCCGAAAAGCCGTTGTTGCCGCTGGTCACGTCGTGAAAATCGCTCGCGGCGAGTTTGTAGACATCGGTCAACACCTGGTTGCCGAGGACTCCCATGCCATGCGAGGCGCGGTCCTGGTTCGCGATGGCGATCAGGGCGGCCCACTGCGGTGCGCCGGCACTGGTGCCTCCGGACGCAAACCAGGCGCCGTTGACGCTGTCGTAAACGTAAACGCCCGTTTTCGGATCGGCATTGTAGGAAACGTCCGGGCTGGTGCGCCGGGTGCTGCTCTGCGTTACCACGCCTTTCTGATAGGCCGGTTGATTCTCGAACTTACTGATGCCGCCGCCGCTGGAGCCGCCGCTCACGCTCCCCCAGCCGGTTTCACTGACGTAATTGCCGCCGGCGCCGGCGTTGAGCGTCGTGCCGCCGACGGCCAGGACGTTGGGCGCGACCGCCGGCCACTGGGGCGGAGCGCCGCTGTCGCCCGAGGCGGCGATGAACGTCACTCCAGGCGCGCCGGCGAAATGACCGTCGTATGCGGCCGTGGTCTCGGCCGAGAATTCGTCGGCGCCCCAGCTCATCGACACGATATTCGCCTTGGAGGCGGCGTAATCGACCGCGGCGAGCAGGTCGCTGAAACTATCCGAGTTGGCTTCCACCAGCAGGATGTTGGCACCCGGTGCGATGGCGTGTGCCCATTCGACGTCCAGCGCGATTTCCGACGACCAGCCGGCATCCGACCGAGGAGCCGCGGAAGGTTTGGCGAGCAGATCGACGCCGGTCTGACTGACTTTCTGAAACTTCGGCGGCGCGGGCAGGCCGAAGGTGCTGTCGAAGTACTGAAGATCACTGACAATTTTGGGATCGTCGAATGCATCGACAATGGCGATGGTCTGGCCGGCACCCGTCAAAACCTGGCCGCTTGGCGACGTCAGCTTATTGAACCCATACGCCTTCTGCATCTGTCCGGGAGTATAAGGCGTTGCCGG
>JBBQPD010000595.1:0-4639 GCA_038331535.1 Gemmatales bacterium
CCTGCCGGTGAACCGCATCGCCGAGGTGAACGTGCTCGACCCCTATTTCTACCAGCCCTGATACGGCTGGAAGCAACGGCGATGAACTGCACCTTTGGGTATGGGAGCACAACCGCAACGGCATCTTCACGACTGGAGTCCGAAGGTCCGCTGCCCCCATCGAGATCGACAGCCGCCATGCCAGCACCCGGCGGCTCTGCCAGTGATCACGGCGCCAGGTAGACGAAGCCACGCGCCATCGGGATGTAGCTGATGTCCATCGCCCAGACGTGGTTCGAGCGCGTGATCGCCAGCGTGCGCAGCAGGTACGGGTAGATCGTGTGCCCAGGCGCCTTCTTGCTCGTGTTCGGCTTGCGGTACAGCGCAGTGATGACGGATTTAAATCAGTTTCCAAGATACGGCCGTAGCAAAAGTAAGACCAAGTCGCGGTGTGACCGGTAACGGCACGCGATCTCTTCACAGCATTAACCGCTTGGCAGTGCCATCTCTGGATCGCCTTCGGTCCAATACTGCCACTGCCGTTCGGCCACCCGCCCGACCCATCCCGCACGTGCAGCGCATTGTTCAGGCGTTAATCCTGGCTGGTCGCAGAAGCCCGCCTGCAGCGCGGCCAGCTCGACTCGGGCGCTGTCCTCCAGGAAGATGGCGAGTGTCAAGGCCTGCGCCGCATCGACACCGCCTACAACTGCACCGTTGACGGAAACGACGATGCCCGCAGCGCTACCCATCATGCGGGCGACCCCTTCCGCGGCGGCGTCGTTGCGGATCAGGTTCGGGTCAGGCCACAGCGGCACTTCTGGCGAGAAATAGGCACCGAAGCCGTGCCGTGGGCGCGGCGTGCGGCCCAGAGCCGAAAGCGCGGTGACGTTAGGTGAAATGAAGCGCACCACGGCGTTCACAGTCGGCCGCAGACGGTACACCTCCCTGTGCATCCGCACTTCTCCCAGCACGCCGTCCGGCATAGGCCCATCCAGTGGCACTACCGTGCCTGCTTCTCCGGGGGCGATCAGGCCCATTGGCTTGGCCGCGCAGACGAGGAACGACCTGGAGTCAAGACGAACGCTGCAGTGCCCGTAGGCGGTGGCGAGGCCAGCGCGATTGCACGCGCGAGCGAGCATCCGCACTTCGCGCTGTCGTGGTTCCAGATCATTCATTGGTTGCCAATTGGGCTTCGTGGAGGCCGTGCGGCGCAGACTGAGTCGTCGTCAAAAAACCTCCCCCGTCTTCTCCAGCGCCGCATTCGGGCCGGCACCGGTGAAGCATCGCGGATCGCGATCGGAGCCCCAGTAGTCCAGCCACTCGGGAGCCAGCGGCAGCCGCCGCGCCTCTCGCGCATGATCTTCGGGAAACGCCTCCATTCCAAAGCTGTATTCCATGGTCAGGCCATCGGGATCAAGGAAGTAAAGAAATACGCTGTCGGAGGCCGGGTGCCGGCCCGGACCGAACACAACCGGCGCATCGGCCTTGCGCAGCCGTGCCAGTGCCCGGCCGATATCGTCGATCTCACTGACCATGTAGTTCACGTGGTGCAGCGAATGTTGACTCGACTGAGCGATACCGATCCCGTGATGCCACCGGCTGGGCCAGACTCGCATGAAAGTGATCATCTCGCCGACAGCATCCGATATCCGGAAGTTCAGCACGTCTCGCCAGAAAGCCACGGCCTGCGCCGCGTTCGGTGTGTTGAACACAACATGCCCCAGGCGCTGGATGTGCGCCACCGTCGGATGGAACGGCCGCGCGGCGTCGGCGGCGGGCACGTAAAACTCGATGACGGCTCCCACCAGCGGCTCGAACACGCGCAAAGCGCGCTGCTGGTGGCGCTGGGCACAGGCCTCGCCTGCCACCTCCTGCGGCTGCAAACCGGCTTCGCGCAGGCGCGCCAGCAGCGGCTCGAACTGAGCCTCGTCCTGCAGCACGAAGCCCGCGACACGCAAGCCAGCGCTCGCCCCGGGATGCAGGGCGACGCTGTGGTGATCGTGATCGCAGCGCAGCAGCACTTCGCCGCCGGCACCCGTGCCGACGTATTGCAGTCCGACAACTTTCTCGTAAAACCGGCGGGCGCGCGCCAGGTCGGTTACACCGAGTTCAACTCGGCCGAACTTTTGGTAGCGGATCATGCCCTCTCCTGTTCCAGATCAGTATTGCCGCGCGACGGCAGCGCCGAGTGACGGTGGTTTCGTCCGCAGCTTTGCTCAGCGCGCTACCAGCTTGCCGGTGAAGGCCGCGAAGCGCTGCATATAGGTCGCCATGAACTCCTGAGTTGAAGCAACAGCAAAATTGCCGTCGCTATCCAGCAGCTCGGGCTTAAACGAGACGTATGCCTCGCCGCCCATGACAGACGCGCCCAGGATGCCGAGAATCTGGCGGAGATGCTGTTGGCCGACGGCGGTTCCTATCGCGCCGGGCGACGTGCCGGTCATGGCGACCGGCTTGTCGCGCCAGACGTTGCGGTCGTTTGGCTTGGAGCCCCAGTCGATGGCGTTCTTGAGCACGGCCGGCAGGGAGCGGTTGTGTTCCGGCATGACGAACAGGAGGGCGTCGGCGCGCGCGATTTCCGCCGTGAAGCGGTTCACCTCTTCCGGCCGATTAGCTTCGAGGTCGCCGTTGTACATGGGTAGCGCATCCAAGGCGACTTGGCGGAACGACAGGCTGTCGGGTGCGACCCGGATCACGGCCTCCGCGAGCTTGCGATTGATCGATTCGCGCCGCAAGCTGCCTACAAGAACGGCGACATCCAATGGCTTCATGGTTCTTTCCTCTCTTTAGTGACAAAACAAGACGCGGCTCCCTTGCGAATGCACGGCATTGCCGCTCAATGACCAGCTCGGCGAAGGTTGAGGCTGACCCTCGATTCGTCTTCGATCTCGAGAACCGGCTGGAACGCTGCCGGAACTTCCGCCAGCCGCGTTCGGAGACCGTCCAGCTTCGGCAAAGCTAGGAAATCGAAGCCCATCTTTCGCGCCACGGAGACGGACGATTGAATGGAGCGCGCCGCCACAGAAGGACAACCCGGCTTGCTCGCCGGGCGGCGACGAGGGCGAGGCGCTCGCAGGAAAAAGGCCGGCCTGCGGACACACGCGGCGATGTAAGTCTGGATGGCCGTCTTCTCCCTCAGCACCGTGCCGTCGACCGGAAGCGCCGGTATCTTGCCCAGCGGTGACACCGCCGTGTAGGCGGGCTGGAGCTGCTCGCCGGCCTGCAGGTCGACCAGAGGCAAGGCAAAGGCAAACCCGTGTGCTCGAGGGCGAACACGCACACCTGTGAGCAGGCACCCGGAAAGTCATAGAGGACGAGTTCGGTCATGAGTGAACGGGTCGGCGTTAATTCGTGAGCGAGCCACGCACTTCGGACACCGGCAAGTGCTCGCGCCGCGGCAGCAACTCCCACTCGGGTTCGCCCGCGCGCAGCTTGGCGATCAGCGCCTCGGGGTCGAACTCCACCCCGATCGGGTTGGCTTCGAAGTACGGCCCATACATGAATGCGTTGGCGTCATCAACAGTCGGAAAGCAGTCGGCCTGGAATTCCATCTGGTTTCCGTCCGGGTCGGCGTAGTAAATCGAAACGGTGATGCCGTGGTGGACGCACCAGTACGGAAAGACGGTCTTGGACTTCAGTTCGGTGTATTTGTCCAGAAGCTCCGACAAGCTGCGGTAGCCGTAGGCCACATGGTCCATGCCGGGTTGGCCGCGCGGCGCCCGGAGCTTCGACTCGCCTTTGATGATTCCCATGTTCAGCAACGCCACGCGGTGGTGCTCCTCGTCGTACGTGACGAAGGCGATGACCGGGCTCTGGTATTGCACTTTGCCGTTGAATACTTTCACGTACCAGTCAAGCATCTGCTGGAACTGGTAGGTGCGGTAGACGATGTGCGCGAAGCTCTTGGGTCGGATATCCGTCGACATCTTCACGCTCCTTGGATCAGATAACTCTCTGCCTCTGCTGGCCGAGCGGTCCCGCGCTGAGCGTCATGACGTCACCGCGGCGCAGGAAGACCGGATTCGGCTTGATGCCGAGGCCCACGCCCTCGGGCGTGCCCGTGATGACGACATCGCCCTGAAGAAGCGTCATGAACTGGCTCAGGTACGAAACGATCTCTGCGACCGGGAAGATCATGTCGGCCGTGTTGCTCCGCTGACGCACGTCGTCGTTCACCTTCAGTTCCAACGGAATGTTTTGGGGATCGGGCAGATCGTCCGTGGTCA
Organism: Gemmatales bacterium; assembly: GCA_038331535.1. Lineage (GTDB taxonomy): Bacteria > Planctomycetota > Planctomycetia > Gemmatales > Gemmataceae > JBBQPD01. The sequence goes on from JBBQPD010000595.1 coordinate 4,206, forward strand.
CTAGCCACGGTCCGATTGGGCCGAAGCCGTCGAAGCTCTTGCCTTTACCCCACTGGCCGCCGCGCTTGATCTGCCAATCCCGCTCCGATACGTCGTTGGCGAGACAGTACCCCGCTACATACGAGAGCGCATCGGCCCTCGCCACGTTCCTCGCCAACTTGCCCATCACGAAGCCGAGCTCGATCTCCCAATCGCCGGCTTCCGATCCGGGCGGCAGCTGAACGTCGTCGTTGGGGCCGGCCAGCGATGTCAAGGCTTTTGTGAACATGACGGGGTCCTTGGGAATCTCCAGGCCCGCCTCCTGCGCGTGCTTGCGGTAGTTCAGCCCGACGGCAACGAATTGGCGGATGCCAGTCACCGGCGTGCCTAGGCGCGTGCCGTTCGGCACGAGCGGCATGCGCCGGAGGTCGATGGCGGCCAACGCCTGCAGCTTT
>JBBQPD010000596.1:0-4614 GCA_038331535.1 Gemmatales bacterium
GATGGGTGGTTACCCGAATGAACCGGGGGCGATGGGTCGACCAAAATCCCACCGCTCCGCATCTTTACACGCGCCGCGCCCGTCTGGGCGCGCGGGCAACGCTCCCTGACGGTCGCGGCTCGTACAAGGCTTCGTGCTGCGGTAAGCGTAGTCGCAGTGTACTCAGAAGCGGTGGTGCAAGACAGGAAAAAACCCGCCGGGCAGAAGGTGCTTGACGAGGGAGTAACGCCGTGGTCAACTGAGTTGGAAGAAGCCATCGAAACCCGGTCCCGGAATAGAAACTCACCAGTTTGGCGGCTTGGCTCATGATTCGAGTTACCCGAGGAGACCTTCTGGCGATTCGCGGCGAAGATGCCAAGTTCTACTACGCCCTAATCCTCGACAAAGTCGGGCTGTTTGGCGGTAACTGGTCGTTTGCGTTCCACAAGACCTCCGATAATGTGCTTTCATCAAATGACCTCCTGGGGCCGGATATTAGGGGTTTTCATGCGTTTATTGACTTCATCTTTGCAAAACGCGAGAACCGTATCACACGCTTGGCAACGAAAATCAACGTCTGTCCGTATGACAGAGTAGAGTTCCTCCGAGCGAGCAACGCAATTCCGTGTCGTTGGTGTTTCATCTACAATCGGGCTTTTCAGGAGGTCAGGCGCGTAGAACTGCTGAACTCGGAGGAGAAGAAATATCCGATATTCGAGCGAATCGACGATACGATCATGATGCAGCGAGTGGATAGTAAGTGGTCACCGCACAAGGATGTTTAACGTGGCCGGGGACATAAGAGGACGCGGATAGTTGCGTCATGAAAACGGTCCGCGTCCCCTGTTCTCGCTTGAGGAATCAACCGATGGTAATCAAGCTCACCCCACAATTGGAAGCCGCGTTAAGCGAGCAGGCTCGGCGGCGAGGAGTCGCTCCGGAGATTCTGGCACTGGACACGTTGCGGGAACGGTTCCTCCCCACGGTGCCCCTTGTTGAGCCCCAAGATGACTGGGAGCGGAGACTATTCGGAGCCGCTATCGACTGCGGCGTGTCCGTCCCCGACTCGGCCCTGAGCAGTGACGGGCTGTACGAATAATGGCCATTCTCCTCGACACCAGCTTACTGGGCCGTTTGGCCAACCTGGCCGACCCATCCCACCAGGTCGCCAAGGCGGCCATCGCGGAACTTCACCGCCGTGGCGAGGTGCTGCATATCACCCCGCAGAATCTCGTCGAGTTCCGCAACTTCGCTACGAGGCCCATCAGCGCGAACGGTCTGGGACTAACCGCCTCGGCAGCGGAGGGATTGGCAGCGACTTTTGAGGCGTCGTTCCCGCTCCTGGTTGAAAACCCGGACATTTATCCGGCCTGGAAGGCCATCGTGGGGGCGCTCGGCGTAGTTGGAAAACAGGTCCACGACGCCCGCCTTGTTGCGATCTGCCATGTGCATGCGGTGACCCACCTGCTGACGTTCAACGTCGCGCACTTCGCTCGGATGGCAGGCTTGGCACCGGGTATTGTTGTGATTGATCCCGCAACGGTGTGAGGCAAGCAGCGCGAGAGAAACGGAGATGCGGATAACTCCGTCAGGAAAACCGTCCGCGTCCCGTTTGCGTTCCGTCCGGTCCTGCTATAATCGCAGCGAAAGGGGGACCACCGATGAGCCTGTTACTCGACTTGCCGTCGGACCTGGAAGCCGAACTCGCCGCCGAAGCTGCGCGCCTCGGTCTGCCGCTCCCGGGTACGTCCTTCGCCTCCTGGCGGGAGGCCGCACTGCGATTGCCGCGCCGCGCACGGGCGCGGAATTGGTCGCCTACTGGCAAGCCGAGGGTCTCGTCGGGACGCGGCCGGATATCGCGGACGGCCCGGCCCATGCCCGTATTCTCCGCGAAGAGGCTCAAAGCAGCGGGAGAAAACAGTGCGGGCCAATCGAGGACGCGGACAGATTCGTCAACCGCCGAACTGGCCACTCCACGTAACACAGCCGAAAGCAGGCGCCGTTCGTAGGATTCAGTTATGGATACTCTCCTGTCTCGCATTACGATCGATCCGGCGGTCTGCCACGGCAAACCTTGTGTCCGTGGCCTACGCTACCCCGTTGAGACGTTGCTCGAACTGCTCAGTTCCGGCATGACGTTCGACGAAATCCTGGGCGACTATGAGGATCTTGAACGCGAAGACCTGCTCGCGGTCCTGGCGTTCGCCGCCCGGCTGAGCCGGACGAAGCAACTGCAATCGGTAGGTCTATGAAGTTCTTGATCGACGCTCAACTGCCCCGCCAGATGGCGGTTTGGCTGGGCAGCACCGCTTGCGACGCGGTGCATACCCTGGATCTGCCCGACGGAAACCGGTCCACCGACACGCAACTCATCGAGGTCGCGGACCGGGAACAACGCGTGATAGCGACCAAGGACGCGGACTTCGTCAACACGCACACACTTCACGGCCAGCCCGCAAAGCTGTTGCTTGTCTCGACGGGGAACATCAGCAACCGGGAGTTGGAGGGGTTGGTGGTGCCTCTGCTCCCAGACCTCGTCCGCGAGTTTCAGGCCAACTCGTTCCTTGAGTTGGGCCGGGCTGGCATCATCGTCCGTGGGTAAGTCGAGGCCAGCAACGAGGACAGCAAGAGTACACAGCTCGGTTCACACGATCGCAGGCGCGACGAACCATGAAGGACCGCGTTTACATCGAAACAACCTTCGTCAGCTATCTCACTGCTCGGCCCAGCCGTGACGTGGTGATCGCAGCGCATCAGCAGCTCACGCACGAGTGGTGGGACTCGCGGCGGGTGAACTACGAGCTTTGCATCTCTCAGTTGGTTGTGGCCGAGGCAAGGGCCGGCGATCCGCAAGCTGCGAAAGAGCGGCTTGGCGTCTTGGACGCAATGATTCTGCTGGAGACGACGGTTGAAGCCCTGGCCTTGGCGAAAGAACTGATTCAGGCGAGCGCGCTGCCGTCGAAAGCTGCAGACGACGCACTGCACATTGCCATCGCAGCCACCAATGGTGTACCCTTCCTATTGACCTGGAATTGCCGCCATCTGGCGAATGCCACGATGCGGCCCGTGATCGAAGCTGTCTGCGCCGGCGCGGGTCTCAAGGCTCCGATCATCTGTACGCCCGAGGAACTCCTGGAGGGAAAGCCATGATCGACCCCATTGTCGAGGAAGTTCGGCGGATACGCGACGCGCACGCAGCCCGGTTCAACTACGATTTGGACGCGATTTTTCTCGACATTAAAGAGCAAGAGAAGAAAAGCGGCCGCACTTTCGTGTCGTTTGCCGACGCGCCAAACAAGGTTGCGCCGAGCCAAGCGCCGGTGCCGACAGAGGCTGTTCTTCCCGCTTCTTGCGACGTTGAGCCATTGCAGCCGGCCCCGGCGGCTGAGGGGTAGCGGTCGTCTCAATCAGCCATGCGGCTCGGGAAAGCACCAAGGAGGAAGGAGCATGTCGGAAAAAAGTGACGGATAAGTGTTTTTCGAGGAGGCACCCATGAATCGCATCGTGTTCGAGTCCAGGGTTGGAAGCAACGGCATCCTGCAACTGAACTTGCCCGCGGGACAGGCCGACGCCGATCGGGACGTGCGGATCACAGTCGAACCGGTCGAACCGCGGCCGCTGTCGGCCGACGAATGGCGGCGAGGCATTCTGGAGACGGCGGGAAAGTGGCAGGGCGAATTCGAGCGGCCCGAACAGGGCGAGTATGAACGGCGGGAACCGCTGTCGTGACTCACCTCCTCGACACCAACTCGTTCATCGACCACTTGCGGCGCGGTCCGGCCTCGAAGGTGACGGCCCGATTGGTGGCTGTTCCACCGGGCAACGGTCAATGCCGCAGAAATCGCGAATCGGAGAAGTTTTTCTGTTGACACTCTTCAAACGCCCCCTATAATCCCCTTACCCACTCGCCCGGAGTGTGTCGCAGGAGAAGGGTTATGCGTACTTCCATTATTCGGATTACCGAGGTGCCCTAGCGCTCTATCCTGCTTCCGTGTTTGGATAGGGCCAAACCTCTCCGGGTTTGGCTTTTTTGTTTCCCGGGATTCGATTCGCGACGCCGCTTCGACACACGGGCGTATAGCTCAGTTGGCTAGAGCGCAGCTCTGATAAAGCTGAGGTCCTTGGTTCGAATCCAAGTACGCCCAATGGACGCAGAGAAACAAAGAGGGGATGTAGCTCAGAGGGAGAGCGTCGCGTTTGCAACGCGAAAGTCAGGGGTTCGAGTCCCCTCATCTCCACCAGTTGACGACGCGAGGGCCGGAAAATAAATCGGGAAAAATGTGAAACCCCGGTTGACGGTCGCGCGGCGTGTGACTAAGATCAACGATGCAAGATGTTTGGTGGGAATGAGTTGCACCACAAAGCTCATTCCGCGCCTGTCTGGGTGAGAGTCGCTGCATTCGGATTCGTCCGAGTGCATCGACTCCCGGTCAGCGGGTTATTCGGCGACAGCCGAGTGCTTGTTGAGTGGGGCTGCCGACGTATAGTCGGTGGAAGTTCTTTGACAATTTGGCAGCGGTAGAAGTTGCAAATCACGAGCAACACTGTCGGATCGTCGTGGGACGACCGGCGGTAGTTTCTTGCGATCTCTGCACGAGCCTTGAGAAAGAGTAAGGATCGTTTACTCAGCCCCAG
>JBBQPD010000597.1:0-4609 GCA_038331535.1 Gemmatales bacterium
GCTCGTGGGACCGATCTCACGAGCCGCGACCGTCAGGGAGCGTTGGCACTACGCGCTCCCTGACGGTCGCGGCTCGTAGACCAACCTCATGGAGTACCCTCATGAAACGGACGTATCTCGGCCTCGTTCTCCTCGTGCTGAGCGCGACGGCCCGCGCCGACGACAAGCCGTCGTCGAAAGACCTCAAGGCGTTGTTCGAAAAGGCCGAGACCCTGGAACTGTTCTCGCTGGACCCCGGCGCCGACGTCAAGGAACCGGACGTGAAGAAGGGTTTTCACGGCTGGCGCATCCTCGGCAAGACGGCGATCAAGGACGCCAAGACGCGCAAGAAGATCGTCGAAGCGCTCTATAAGGGCCTGGAGCAGAGCGACGGCACGGCGGCGCTGTGCTTCAATCCGCGCCATGGCCTGCGGGCGACCGTGGACGGCAAGACGGCCGACGTCGTCATCTGCTTCGAGTGCCTGCAAATGCAGTTCGTCCTCGGCGAGGCGTCGATGACGGAGACGACGACGACGACACCAGAAAAGGTGCTCAACGAGGTGCTGACGGGAGCGGGAGTGCCGCTGGCGGGGAAGAAGAAATGACGACGAGAACCCTTCGCGGCGGTCCGTTGCTCGCCGCGAAGGGTTCTGGTATCCTCCAAGGCGCCCCAACAGCGAACGAGGTGATACCGTGAACATGACCGTTGATCCCATTCTGACGAGCGACCCGCAACTGGCGGCCGGCATCAATCGAGCCGCGAAACTGCTCGAACCGATCTTGACCGCCGACCCGTCTTCGGTTGCGGCCGAATGGCGAAGCATTCCCGAAAACTCGTCGGAAATCGAACTTGAGCTGTCCGACGAGAAGGAAGGGATGCACAGTGTAGGCCGGATTCGCTCCGACGATCTCCTCACAGGCCCCGACCGTTGGATCCAAGGCGACCTCCGTGCCATTTGGTACAAGCTGGTATTCCAACGGACTGGCCGACATTTCGCTCGATTGCGCGAAATAATTCGGGAAGTCGAGGAGGCCGAGCGTGCCACGAACTAATACAGACGCGATCCGGGAACTCGAACTCCTCACAGCCGCACACGATATCGCCATCAAGGGAATAGGCGAGGATGCCCTGCTCGCTCAGACGACGGATCGCGCCCTGGCCGTACAGCAGAAACGTGTGGAAAACATCCGCTCTGAGGTGGTCAGGGTGGAAAAGCGGCTCGACGAACTGGACCGTAAACTCTGGACGATCACCTGTCTGCTCATCGCGGCACTGCTCTCACTGGTAGCAAGCCTCCTCGTGCAAATCGTTAGGAAATGACAGCTCTTCCGAGTTCACGGCAATCCCCGCCGCAGCGCCGCTGCCACGGCCCGCGGATCGTCCTCGTCGGCGACAACTTGACTGACCGCCACGCGCCGCGCTCCCGCTGCCACTGCTTCACCAATCGTCTTTAGATTGACACCGCCGAGCACGAACGCCGGCAAGCTCGTCTCCGCGGCCGCAGCTCTGACGAAATTTAACCCTGCCAGTTCCGCGAACTCCTTCGTCCCGGAAGGAAACGTCGGGCCGACGCCGACATAACTGGCTCCGTCAAGCACCGCCCGCCGCAACTGCTCGACATTGTGAGTACTCACGCCAATGAGCGCTTCGGCGCCGAGGATGCGCCGGGCCTCGCGCACCGGCAGGTCGTCCTGACCCAGATGAACGCCGTCGGCCTCGACGAGGCGGGCGATATCGGGCCGGTCGTTGACGATGAACAGCACGCCGGCGCGGCGCGTCCAGCGGCGCACGTTGCGCGCCCTGGCCAGCAGGTCACGGTCGGATAGCCCCTTCTCGCGCAGCTGGATAACGTCCACCCCACCGGCAGCGGCCTCGGCGATTGTCCTCTCCAGCGACAACTTGCAGCGCGCGCCGGTCAGCAAAACATAGAGGCGAGCGTCCGCCAACCGCTGCCGCGCTTCCGTGCCGCCGACGATGGCCTTCTCCAGCGTGTAGCTGTGGTAGCGCAACCGTTCCAGCCGCTTGCCCAGTTCCGGGCCGCACACTTTACCGAACTCTTCCAGACTGCGCAGCGCCTCCTGAAGCCGTTTGAGGTTGGCCTGCGCGACCGCAACCAGGGAATGGCGGCGCTGCTCGGCGTCGGTCGTGAGGGTGGTACCGACGTCGCCCTCGGTGTCGCGAGCGGCGAGCAGGTCGGCGGCGAACTCCGTCAGCGCCGCGGTCAGGTCGTGGCGCAGCCGCTTTAGCTCGCCGCACAGGAAGGCGTCGTCGAGGACAAAACGACAGTAATCCTCCGCGACGCGCAACCCTTCGCGGGCGCGGTTAGCGCAGGCGTCGAGGACGCGGGCCAGGTCGAGGCGTTCGACCGGTTCGTCGAGATTGAGCGGTTCGTCCACGCGAATGGGAGGCACGCGGTCGGTCTGGAGTGCGTCTTCAAGCCGGGCCACGCGCAGGCCGAGCGTTTCGACCTCGCGGCACAGGGCAGCGTCGGTCCGCAGCACTGCCAGCAGCAGAATCTCGCCGGAAACTTCCGTTTCGCCTGCCAGGTCGATGGCCAGCTCGCGCGCCAGTGAGAAGGCCGTGTGCGTGAGTGGATCGAATTCGACGGCGTCCGCAGTGGGCGCCGCTTGCGCCGGTGCGGCGCGGTGGTAAGCGGCCCAGTCGAGGCCGCCGGTCGTCGCCAGGGCGCCGGCGCGGCCTTCCTCCTCGGCGAGGAGTCCGTGCAGCAGATGGACCGGGCGCAGCGATTCCCCCTGATTCTGGGCCAGCGCGCGGGCCAGGTCGAGAGCGCGAGAGACGGCGGGAGTCAGATCGGGAAGCACAGGTGGGGAACCAATGGTTTACGTTTCGCGCGGATGACTCTCCTCAGCATACCAGACCGCCGCGCCCCCGGCGAAGGCGCCCCAGGCCGGACGTTCGACACGTTCGACCCCGTTGCGAGGCGAAATCGCGTGCGAAATGGCATCAATTCGTCGAGTCGCGGCGAAACGGGGCCGATGGACAAGGTATAGGGCCGGGAATCCCCGCCAAGCGCCGGAGTTTTCTCCGCACTCCGCGTGGCTGGCCCAGGTTTCCAAACACCTTGAGGACGGACCCATGATCGGCTTTTCCTCTGTGTGCCGCCGCCGTGCGGCGCGTCTGCTGGCGGGTTTCGCCGCCCCCGTATTGTTGTCGATTTCCGGCAGCGCCATCGGCGCCGAACCGCTGCCGCTGCCCGCCGAGATGGCCGTGCCCGTTTCGGCCGGCGTCCCTGACCTCGCCGCCTTCACGGCGACCGCGCTCGAACGGCAACCGAGCGTTGCCGCCGCCCGCGCCAGCCTCGCCGCTGCCATGTCCCGGACGCAAGCGGTCGAAAGCATGCGCATGGGCGGCATCCTGTTCGCCCGCGACCTACCGGTCCGCAAGCAGCAGGCGGCTCTCGGCGTTCAGAATTACGAGGCCAGCGTCTGCCTCGCCGAGGCGGAAACGAAGTACGGCGTCACCTACTTCTACATCGCCTACCTGTATGCCCGGCAGCAGCAGGAAGTCCTCCTCGGCTCCAAGAAGGACCTGGGCGACTTGCACAAGACTGTGAAGGGCTTCGTCGAGAGCGAGCAACACAAGAAGTTCCTCGGCAAGGAACAGCTCGACCTGGTCGATTCCTACGTCGATACCCTCGAAGGCCGGCGCCAGGAGACGCTCCAGGGTGAAGAGCGGGCGCTGGCGGCACTGCGCGAGGCGATGGGCGTCGGCCAGGACGCCTCCGTCCGCCCCATGCTGAATGGAATGCCCGTGGCGTCGATCAACGCGGCCACGACGAAAGAAGACATCATCGCCCTGGCCCTGTCCCGCCGCGGCGAGGTGCTGCAAACGGCGACGCTTGCCCAGGTCACCTGCCTGGAGATCAGCGCCCAGGGCCGCACCTTCCTGCCGACGTTGCGCACCTTCGCCGCCGGCAGCGACATCCACGCCCAGGTGGTGCCGTCCGGCGTTCACGGCATGGAGTACCGGCCCGGCGGGCTGGCGCCGGAGATGCCGACGACGCTGGTCGGCTCGCGCAAGGCGCGCATGGATCAGGCGTCGAGCTACTCGGCCCGCGCCGACGCCGTCGCTGAGAAGACGCGTAACCTGGTCACGTTAGAGGCCGAGGACGCCTACTACCGCTGGAAGGAAACGAAGGTCAAGGCGGAGCACCTGCGCAAAGCCGCCGACCAGTCCGAGAAGTACAGCAGCTTTTCCATCAAGCGCTACCGCGACGCCGCCGAGGGCGGCTTCAAGGTCGCGAACCCGGATCGCGAGCCGCCGGCGCCGCGCATCGAGGATGTGATGTTCGCCGGCGCGACTGCGGTGCGGATGCGCATCGACGCCAATCGCGCCTACTTCGAGTACCTGCTGGCCCTGGCGACGCTGGAGCGCGTCACGGTCGGCGGCTTCCGCGTCGAGTTCTCGCCGCCGCCGGACGAGGTGAAGCCCAACGGGAAGTAACGATCTACCTACGTTTTGCTGCGAGCGTTCCGCGCAGAAATGAGTTAAACGAGCCGCGACCGTCAGGGAGCGGGGCTTCCCGCTCCCAGACGGTCGCGGCGCGGTTAACTCATTTCTGCGCGGAACGCTCGCAGCAAAACGTAGGTTGATCGTTACTTACCGTTG
>JBBQPD010000598.1:0-4608 GCA_038331535.1 Gemmatales bacterium
CACGGTGCTGAACTTCTTCGACTTTTCCGCCCGTCGCTTCGGCGCCGATTACTTCAAAAGCAATAGTGCGCGCTCCTGGGCCGGGAGCGGGCGTATCTTGACACTGTTCTTGACGATCCTTCTTGTCGTGGCCGTCGTACCCGGCTGGACGCAGGCCAGGCCACAACACATTGAACGCCGGGTCGCCTGGGGCGTCGTGTTCGATCCGTCGTTGGAGCGCGCCGCGCAACAAATCGCGACCTGGCGCAGCGAAGGGAAACTTCCGCCCCATATCCGCTGGTTCAATTCGACGCCGGATGTGGTGAACTACTTCGCCTGGTACTGCCCCGGAGAGAAGGGCTTCTTCGACCAACGCCTGACCCCGTTCGACAAGGTCGCGGACGATTACATCAAGGCACGGAAAGCGGTTCTTCCCCTGGATGATCCAGCCGATGCGCGCGGCGATCTAAGGGTCTTCGCCGACCTCATGGACAAGTATCAGGTCAACTCGGTGGCTTGTTACCATCGCGACCTGGCCTCGCGGTTGCCGCTGATCGTCGATTATTTTCTCGCCAACTCCGCCCAGTGGCCGCGCGTGTACGGACAGGGCGGTACGACTCTCTTCTGGCGAAAGCTGCCGGGCAAGGAGCGCGCGGACGATTCCGTCCTCTCCCTGGCCGTCGACGATGCGCGGGAGGCATTCGGCCCGAACAGCAAGCCTGCGCCGCCGCAGCGACCGGCGCGCGAGCCGCGCGCGACCGAGACGTACGAGGAATTGTGGACCGCTCCGCCTCCCCATTTTAATCTGGACGCGGACGACGCCCGGCTGAACTTTCGCATCTTCACTGCCGAGTCGCCTCATTGGCATCAAGCGATCGTGAAGCGATTCCAACCGTCACTCGCCGCGGCCGTGTTTGGCCTGACGCTACCTGGGAGTTCCCAACTCTTTGAGGCCGCCTGGGTAAGTCAGCTGTTCTTGCCCGCCTTGAAAGAGGGAGATCGGTCCAGCGCCCTGCAGATGCGGGCGATCAACTTCCACCGGAGCTATCTCTCGACTCCCGGTATGCTCGACACCGGCCCCCCGGCGTCTCTGTACCTGGCGTTGCGTGCGGCTCGCCGCGCCTTACTCAAGAACCCCGACGACGCCTCGACCTACCTGCTCCTGGCTCGGATTTATCAGTCGCTGCAGACCAAGACTCGCGAGGGAGGCTTCTCCCCGAACGAGCTGATCGATTTCCGGCGCGACCAGTTCCTCGCCGCGCTGCAGCAAGCAGTTCGACTCAATCCCAACCTCGACGAAGCCCATGCCATGCTCGCCGAGGAGTACCGTCGGCTGAACTTTTTTGACTTGCACACGAAGCACATGCGCGAGTACCTCCGTTGCGTCCAGGAAACTCCCCTGCCATCCGCTCGAAAAGGAGGAGAGGACTCCGCCAAGGCGCTTCAAGCCCTGGAGGAACGGGTCCAAAACCTGGAAGCGGAGGTGAAGAGGCGCCAGGATAATTTCCTCGTGATCCACGGGAACAAGCCCCTCGTGGAGAAGGCCTCCATCGCGCTTCAGCCCGGTCAGGACGGCTTCGGTCTCGCCGAGACGGCCCTGGAAGTGTTAAAGACGGTCGATTTCAAGGAACTCGGTGCCACGGACATGGCGTCCGCCCGCGCGGCGGCCATGATGCAGATCGACATTCTCTTTTTGACGGGACAGCTCACCCTGATCCGCGAGGGTCTTAATCCGGAGGATGCCGAATCCTTCCTCGGCATCAATCCGCTGTCCCGGCTGCCCAACGCGGCTTGGTACAAGCTTCGGCTGGCCGCGGCGACCGGCGATTATGCCGAAGCCGACAGAATATTTGAAAAAGTGCGCGCGCAGGTCGTCGCGAGTCTGGATCGCCAGGCCTTCGCCGACCGCCTGCGTGAAATACTGTTGCGGACGGCGCCGCTGGCGACCGGCCTGGCCGGGCCGTTGCCGGCCATGGACGACCTGTTCACGTTCTTCGACAGACTGCGGCGCTCTTCCTCACCCGATTACCAGCGCGCCATCCAGTTCGGCCTCTATGAGGCGTATCAGAAGTTTCCCAATCAGGGGCTGTGGTTGTACACCTTCCGGGACGCCGGGCGCGTGCTTCTGGACCCGATGGTTCGTGAGTCTGAACTGGGCGTGCTGCGCGGCTGGCTCGCGCTGGAAGCCGGCGACAACAAGGCCGCCGCCGCGCACTTGCGCGCGGCCCTGAGTCGGCGCTGGCCTCCCCAACACGTTTTGCCCTTCTTCCTGATGGTCGGGGCAACTTCCCCGATTGAAGTGTTGAGTTGCCTGTATGGCGGCGCTCCTGCATTCACGCCCGCGTATTTTGAGATTTCCAGTTATCAACTGGCCGTAATGGGCCTGGAATGGCTCCAGGCGCAGGAGAAGTGAAACCGCACTTCAATTCTTGCGCGCGGGACTTGGTCCTTCACCGAAGATCGTGCGGCGGACGGTGGCGACATGTGTGTTGTCCCAGCGCGGCAGGGGAGAGCGGATCAGCTCGGCGATCAAGACGGCCGCCGACCGCGTCCGCACGGTCTGCCAGTGCGTCGTCGGCAGGGCATAGGCGGGGATGCCCTGCTGTTGCAAATCTTCGGTCCACTGACAGCTGCTGCCCACCATGCCATCGCCAACTACGAGCCCGTTCGCGACGACGCAGGCGAATTCGATGTGCGCGGGGATGCGCCGCTCCGCACGGCCGGCCAGGGCGAGACGCCGGATCGGCTTGGTCAAGGAATCAAGGAAGTCCGCCTGTTTGGGCTGCACGATCTGCCAGACTGCCCAGGGAGAGCCGCCGTTCGGCGTGCTGATCTGAATCACCTTCGTGACTCCAGCGTCGGGATCGTCCTCGACGAAGTGCCGGGCGACAATACCACCGGCGCTGTGGCCGACCAGCACCACTTGCCGATAGCCCAGCAAACGCAGCTGCCGCACTCCCTCACTGAGCTTGGGGGCGGAGCTGACGTCATCCAGCGTACCATTATAACCGTAGGCGAAAGCGAACACGTCCGACTCGCGGCCGAGGTGTTTGACAAAGAGGGAATTCGGATTCTGCCATTCGTGCAGGACGGACAAACCGATTTTTTCCGCGTGAAACGGGAGCAGCCGCAGTCCGTGGATCAACACGACGGCTCGGTCGCGGCCAGCGGTGCGCAGCGCTTGCGACAGCTCGCGCTGGTCCGGAGCGACCTGCACGAACAGCGTCGCGCGCGGCGCCGCGGCGACGAACAACAACGACAACATCGGCCAGGCGAAGCGCACGGCTTCCTCCCGCAAGTTCGGGTCTATCGCGAATATCGGATCGCTCGGCCTATCGCTGAACCGGCAAGGCCTGTCAAGGCTGAAAAAGGCACGCCCCCCTCCGACTAATCGGTTGCGCTGACGCAGACCGCGCCGCTTCTCCGGTCGCGGTATCCCTCTCGCCTCCTAGAAAAGTCAGTTGGAAAGTAACATCGCCTTTCGATTTCCGCTCGATTTTCTTGAAGTTTCGGCTGGCGCGGCAATGCTTCCCCTGCACGTCACTCACACGTTCTTCACGAAGGGTGGGTCCATGAGCGTCTTGCCGGACTGGCAAATTCAGCGCGATATCAAGATCGAGCCGTTCGAGCCGGCACTGTCGCGGCCGGGAGTTATCTCTTACGGGGTGACCAGCTACGGCTACGACGTGCGCGTCGGCCGCAAGTTCAAGGTCTTCACGAACGTGCGTTGCACCGTCGTCGATCCGAAGAACTTCGATTCCGCCTCCTTCGTCGATCTCGATGCAGACTATTGCCTGATTCCGCCCAACAGCTTCGCTCTCGCGGAGACGGTGGAATATCTGGAAATTCCCCGAGATGTTCTGGCGATCTGCATCGGCAAAAGCACGTACGCGCGTATCGGCATCATCGTGAATATCACGCCGCTCGAGCCGGAATGGCGCGGCAAGATCACCATCGAAATCTCGAACACGACGCCGCTGCCCGCCAAAGTTTACGCAGGCGAAGGCATCGCTCAGATCGTGTTTTTTCGGGCCAACGACGTGTGCAACGTCAGCTACGCCGACAAGAAGGGCAAATATCAGGACCAGAAGGGGCTAACGTTGCCGTTCGTGCAGGGCTAGCTGGCGCGTCGGTATCCATCGTGCCGAGAAAGCGTCGGTGTGAAAGTAGTTTGCCTTCCTTGTTTCCTCATGGCCGGGTCGATGACATCCCGATGACAGACCGCGCACGGATTTTTTCTGGTTGCATCGCGTTCGCGCAGCTGCAAGAGGTCCGCGTGGGGAGAGTGAAAACCACGCATATTTCCGAAGAAAAATGTCTGGTTCCTGACCTGCCGCAGCCACGAGCGGGCTTCGAGAAGGGTTCACCCTGGCCCGCATGACAATCCGTTTGACAGCCTTGCTTCTCTTCGTAATGCTGAGTGTATCAGAGTGGATGCGGGTCCATTCGGCTCGCGTTCACACAGCGTCGTGGCGACGTCCCTAACACATGCCCGCCACGGCCGGTCAAGAAGGCCTGAATAACCCATGCAGATCACACGCCGCTACACCACCCACGGGATGGACCCTTTCGGTGCGTTCACGTTCGTGCCACGGACCTCACGAATCGCCAACCCGGACGGGTCGGTGG
>JBBQPD010000599.1:0-4607 GCA_038331535.1 Gemmatales bacterium
GGGGCTAACGCCCCCCGCTCGCCTGGGTCTTGAAACCACGTCTAAGAGTCTGTCCCAGAAGGGGTCTTTATCTACGAGCCGCGACCGTTAGGGAGCGCTTTTCGCGGCGTACCTCTAACGCTCCCTAACGGTCGCGGCTCGTAAATCCTACTTCTGGGACAGACTCTAAGCCGCAAGCGGCAAAGTCAGGAAGTTATTGTTGACCAAATCCTTATCGCTTCACCCCAGCCGCGCGGCGGGCGATCAGCGCGGCGACGTAGCCGCCCTTGAAGCCGCTGTCGATGTTCACCACGACGACGCCTGCCGAACAGGCGTTCAACATTGTCAGCAGCGCTGCCAGGCCGCCAAACGCCGCCCCGTAGCCGATGCTCGTCGGCACCGCGATGACCGGGCAATCCACCAGCCCGCCGACTACGCTCGGCAGCGCCCCGTCCATTCCGGCCACCGCGACGATGGCGTCCGCGCCCGCGAACTGGTCGCGGTGCCGCAGCAGGCGGTGGATGCCGGCGACGCCCACGTCCGCCAGCACTTTCACGTCGCAGCCCAGCGCCCGGGCCGTCACTGCCGCCTCTTGCGCCACCGGCAAATCGCTCGTCCCCGCCGTCAGCACGACAACGTGGCCGGTCGTCGGCCGCTCCGCCGTCCCCGTCGGCAGCCAGAAGGTGCGGCCGACGCGGTCCTGCTGCGCCTGCGGGAAAAGACGGGCGAGGTGAGCCGCTTGTTCGGCGCTGACGCGGGTTGCGAGGCAGTCCTGTCCCGCCGCGGCGAGCTGGCGCGCGACGCCTTCGACCCATTCGGGCGTCTTGCCCTCGCAGAAGATGACTTCGGGGAAACCGCAGCGCTGGCGGCGGTGCAGATCGACCTGGGCATAACCGAGGTCGGCGACGGCCTGGCCATCAAAGCGTCGGAGAACGTCGTCCACGCTGGCGTTGCCGGCCCGAAGCTGTTCGAGAAGGGAGCGCAGTTCGTCGGCGGTCATGGCTCAGGCTCCCAAGAGTGCGGCGTGCGGCGTGCGGTGTGCGGCGTGAAATGCAAGGCAATCGCCAGAACCAACCTGACGGGTTCTTGTCTTTCACGTCGCACGCCGCACGTCGCACGTCGCACTGAGGGGTCACGACGGGAAATCGATGGCGAGAACCTTGTAGTGGAGCGAGCCGCGCGGCACCTTGATCTCGGCGGTGTCGCCGACTTTTTTGCCGAGCAACGCCTGGCCGCGCGGGCTGGTGGTCAGGATCTTGTTGTTGTCGTAATCCTCGTCGCCGGGACCGACCAACACGTAGACTTCTTCCGCGCCGGACGCCTGGTCCTTGATGCGCACGCGCGTACCGAAGACGACGGTATCGTCGGGCAGGGTGCTCCGGTCCACGATATTGGCGCGGGCCAGCTTGTCGCGCAGGGCGTCGATCCGCGCCTGAAGCATGCCCTGGTCCTCGCGGGCGGCGTGGTACTCGGCGTTCTCGCTGAGGTCGCCGAGGTCGCGGGCAGTGGCGATGCGCTTGGCCACCTCCACCATCTCGAAGCTCTGCATGCGCTCCAGATCGCTCTTGAGCTTCTCGTACCCTTCGCGGGTCATCGGGACGCGATCGTTCGACATGGCCGTCGTTTCCTGTGGGAGTCAAAATCGGGTCGATGAACAACAATCGACCGGCCCCCTCGTCGCCTCGGGGGTGGCCGCTTCCCCCCGGAGACCGCGAAAAGACCGGTCAAGCAACTGCCGACCCGTCCTGCACCCCCTCCCTCGGCGGGCCGGCGCAATCGGCAGACTGTTATCTTCGCGAGCGGGGTGCGGCTTGTAAAGATGTTCTTCGGAAATGCGTCCATCTTGGGAACGGCCTCACAAGGCGTCTTCGTCGATCACGCCGCGCAGGATCACACGCCGACCCAGCGTCCGTGGGACTGGCCAGCCGTTTACCGTCCAGCCCGCCGAGCGGACTACGTGCGGCAGGCCGTGCTCGTGAATGTGCCGCTGGCACTCGCGTTCGGCGGGGGAAAGTTCGCGATTGACGCGCCAGGCATTGCTGCGGCGGCGAACGACAATGCCGTCGTCAATGACGGCAATCACGCACGGCTCCGGCAAGTCCAGCAAGCGCGCGGCAATGGCTTCGTGGCCCGCCGTGCCGAAGCGCTCGTGCAGTGCCGCAACGTCGAAATCGAGGGCGCGAGCCTCGGCGGCGAACCAGGCGGTCGGCAGGAGGAACCGCTCGGCAAACCGTTCGGCCGGCGAGCTTCCCAGCAGCCCTTGCCGTTCTTCCGGCGGGATGCCGAGGATGCGCAGGATCTCCGGTTTCATGACCGCACCGAGCGCGCGGGCTACGGCGGACTGGGTCTGTTCCTCGCTCAAGCCGGAGGAAAGCACAATCTCCCTGCGATCATTGGCTTTGCTGCTCCGGCTTCGGGGCCGATCGTCCTGGCGGATAGTGAGGCCGAGGTGGCGCTCCGCAACGGCGACGGCGTCCACCGGCGGCGCCGCCACACCCGCCGCGGCCAGGAGGTCCGCGACGGCGCGGTCAACGGCGGTCAGCAAATCTTCGCGCGATAGATCTTCGAGCATGGTGTAATCGTATGAAGGAGCCGCGCACGCAGTAAGCGGTTACGAAGCCCGCTTACTACGTGCGCGGCTTCTCCAGGGGAAGCGCGCTTACTACGTGCGCGGCTCCTCCAGGGGAAGCCCGCTTACTACGTGCGCGGCTTCTCCAGGGGATTTGACTTCCGGCCCTCCGCCCACTACCATGACCATCCCCGCGCGGCGAGTGAACCGTGCGAATACGCATCGGCCAACACTCAAGACGAAATCTAAACACCGTTCCGCGGCGCTGATGCCGCGTTGCCGCCTTACTGTGACCGAGGATACGGACGAGGTTAGCATGTCCGCTTCAACGACGCCGGAATCCCCGGAACTCCTCGCCAAGATTTATCGTCTCTTCCGCGATTATTTCGACCTCGCCGAGAAAAAGCGGCGCTGGTCGATCAAAGAGGATATACCCTGGGGGCAATGCAATCCGAACCTCCCGCCGGCCGTCGCGGACGTGGTGGAGTCGTTTTGTGCGGTCGAGTTGTACCTCCCCGATTACCTGAGCAAGCTCATCCCGCAGGTGCGCGCCAACCGCGGCCGGGCCTGGATGCTCGCCAACTGGGGCTATGAGGAGTGCAAGCACTCGATGGCCCTGGGCGACTGGCTGCTCCGCTCCGGCATGCGTTCCGACGAGCAGATGGCGGACCTGGAGGGGCAGGTCTTCTCCCACGAGTGGAACCTGCCTTACGACAACGCCCGCGGCATGCTCTGTTACACCGCCTTGCAAGAGTTGGCCACCTGGCTGAACTACGTCAACCTGCGCAAGTATGTCGAGGCGGAAGGCGGCGACCCTGCCCTGGAACGGGTGCTGAAGCTCGTCGCCATCGACGAACGTGCCCACTACGATTTCTTCCGCCGGCTGGTGTCGCTCTACCTGGAGTACGATCGGCCCGGCACGCTGGAGCAACTGCGCCGCGTCGTCAACACGTTCCAGATGCCGGCCCTGCACATGCTCGTCGATGGCCGGCAACGCATCGAGGACATCAAGCAGTTGCGCCTCTTCGACGAGGATCTTTACGTCTTGCAGGTTTACGAGCCGGTGCTGGCGGCGCTGAAGGTTGAGAAGTGGGAGTTGCGGCGGCGGAATTCGTTGCGCGAGATTGTGGTCGTGTAGACGTGGTTTCCGGCTGAGAGCTGACAGCTATTCGCTAATCGCTGTCAGCAAGAAATCGGCTGAACTTCTCCGCCGCTAGCAGCGAAGTTCAGAGGCAAGAATCGAAATACCAATCACTTCTTCGCCGGATACAGCGTGATGCCGGCCACCTTGCCCTTGTGCATCTCGAAGCCGACGCCCAGCTTGTCGCAGCGCATCACACTGATCTTCTTGTCCTCGTCCACGGATTTCATTTCCGGGTCGGCGTCCGCGTACAGGTTGGCCACCGTCCCGAGGTCCGAACCGATGCGAGCGTCGCGGGCCGTTGCGGCGTGCTGATCGTGGACGACGATCGCGATCACCTTATCGTCCTGGTACACCACCACGACCGTTTTGTCGTCGTTCCAGGCCACGTCCAGGTCGGCGAGCGCCTCGCGCGACAGACCGAAATCCGTCTCCGGTTGAAGGACGCGGCCGAGCGCAACGTCGTTGGACCTCTTCGCCCAGCGATGAACGGGCAAGCGGCCGAGCCGCTTTTCGGCCGCTTCCCGGCTGCCGCCGACGTGAACACCGAGCAGTTCCTCGACTCCTCCAGCTGGCCGCCGGTAGAAGTACCACTTGGCGAACGCCGCTCCGATGAGGACGAGCACCAGCAAAGCCAGGCCGATCAGCAAGTGCTTACGTCGGCGTCGCTGCTCGACGCCGCGGTAAGGCACTGTCGGCGGCTGCTCTTGCGCGGTCTTGTTGCTTTTGCGGTTGCGCAGCATGGCGTCGAGCGCGCCCGGCGGCAACAGCAGGATGCCGCTCGCCTTGCCGAACTCAGAGTCGGGGACCACGTCGGGGACGGTGGCGTTGAAGGCCGCGCCGGCCGAGTTGTTGAAGATCTGGACCAGCAGGTAGCCGGCGATCAGGACCGGGTAGCTGGGAGCGACCATGAGCACG
>JBBQPD010000600.1:0-4604 GCA_038331535.1 Gemmatales bacterium
CAATTGACTCTTGCGGACGTAGGCCCGGCTGCGCTGCACGACGAGGGCGCGGAACAGGACGTCTCCGGACAGCAGTTCCTCGACCTCGGCGAAGTCGGTTTGCACGGGCTCGCCGGCTCCGCTTTGCTCCGTCGTGGCGCGGACGAGGCTCTTTTCCATCTTGCGGATGTGGCCGGGGAGGGAATGAATACCGAGGTCTTTGAAGTGGTCGGCCTTGCCGCGCGAGAACAGTTCGATCATGTGCTGCAAATCGAGCAGGCGATTGTTGACCGGGGTGGCTGTGAGGAGGAAGACCTGCTTGACGCCGTTGGGGCCGCCGATCCGATCGAAGAGCTGGCGGTAGCGCGAGGGCCGGCGCTCGCCGCTGGTGCGCAGGCCGCCGCCGCCGGTGCCGGCGACGCCGGTGTTGCGGAAATGGTGCGCCTCGTCGATCAGCACCACGTCGGCCCGCTCGCGCACGTCGTCGAGCAGGCGGGGAAAGTCGATCTCGTCGTTGGCGCGACGTGTCAGGTCGGTGTGGTTGAACACTTCCAAACCGCTGTAGGCGCCGCGCAGGTGCGGGGCGTAGTCGCGCAGGGCACGTTCCCAGACCGGCTTGCGCGCCGCCTTGGGGACGAACAGGGCGACGCGCTTGCGCTTGTGCTCGATCAGGTATTCCAGCAGCATGAGGCCGATGAAGGTCTTGCCGAGGCCGACGCCGTCGCACAAAAACGCTCCGCCATTATGGTCGGCTATTTCCAGCAGCTTGTGGAAGCCGTCCTTCTGATACTGGTCGAGGATCGGGTAAACGCGCGACGTGCTGGTAAGCCACTGCTGGTCGGTCAGTTGCTGCCGGTGGTGCAGCTCGTGCAAGGCGCGGGCGTAAACCTCGAAGGGCGTGTACTCGCGGGTATGACGTTCGATGACTTGCAGGATTTCCGCGCTGACATCGACCGCGTTGTTCCAGTGTTCCTCGTACCATTCCTGCAAGACGGTGACCGGTCCGCCGGTGATCTGGACGTTTAGCTCGATGTTCTCGATGAGGCCGGGAAGGGTGAAGTTCGACGAGCCGACGAGGGCCGCCGAGCCGACGACCGCGAGGCGGGAATGCGTGATGTACGCCTTGGCGTGGAACTTCTCCTTGCGGTAGACGCGGCAAGCGATTTTGCCTGAGCGGACGGCCGCGACGACGGCGGGGACGCCGGCGAGGAAGTCGTTCTTCTGTTTCTCGGTTTCGAGACTGGCGTCGAGGCGGTCGCGGATACGAGCCAATCCCTCGGCGAAGGCCGCCTTGGTGCGCCGGGACACCTCGTCGCCCATCAGGATGCGGAATTGATCGACCTTCTGCCATTCGTCCTTGAGTCCGAGAAGGGCGCTGATCTCGAAGTAGCCGGTGGCGACGTCGATGGCCTTGGAGATCTGGCACCACTCGTGCAAGTAGCGCAGAGCCTTCCAGTCCACGTCGCTGTTATCGACGATGAAGAGTTCGCTTCCCGTCTTGCTGGTACGTTGGGGCATGGTGCTCTCATATTGTAGGGCAAGCTTTAGCTTGCCACCAAGCTGTACCCAGAGGTGCGCTCGCTGCGCGAGCGACCCTGGGCTATGGGATGCAACCCCTTCGGGATAAAGATGATAAGACGCCAGCCCGTCGTTGAAACTACTGTAAAGCTTGCCCTACATGCGAAGCCGCGTCGCACTATTCAGGATACAGCCCCGCGCACGGCCAGGGCGTGCGCCGTGGCGTACGCGCGGCAGTGGGCCAGCGACAGCAGCACGCCGCCCACGCCCTGCTTCTCGGCCGCGTCGCGCACCGCCCCCGCAAGCTTGACCTCCGGCCGGCCGATGCCCTCCTGACTTACTTCGATATCCGTCCAGTTGAGGCCGCGGCCCGCCAATCCCAGCGCCCGGAGAATCGCCTCTTTCGCCGCCCACAGCGCCGCGAAATGTTCCAGCGGCCGCTTGCGGTCGTTGCAAAAGCGCGTCTCGCGGCAGGTGAAAACCTGCTGAATGAAGCGCTCGCCGTGACTCTCGATCATCCGGCCGATGCGCAGGCATTCCACGATGTCAGTGCCGGTGCCCACGATGTCCATGAGGGTGATCTTAGCAAACCCGACCGACGGAAGTACAATGAAGCAGATGAACCACAGAGGCACAGAGGCACAGAGAAATTCCCATTCTTCTCTGTGCCTCTGTGCCTCTGTGGTTAGTCTTTTTGAGGAGACGCCATGCCGCACGGCCCCGCGACCGATCTGCTCGACGATCTGACGGCGGCCCAGCGCGAGGCCGTCACCCACTACGAGCGGCCGCTGCTCATCCTCGCCGGCGCCGGCAGCGGCAAGACGCGCGTCATCACGCGCCGCGTCGCCTGGCTGTTGCAGCAGGGCGTCCGTCCGGGCAATATCCTCGCCATCACCTTTACCAACAAGGCCGCCGGCGAGATGCGCCAGCGCGTCGAGGCGGTCGTTCCCGAGAGCCGCGTCTGGATCAGCACCTTCCACAGCTTCGGCGCCCGTGTGCTGCGCCAGTACGCCGACCAGCTCGGCCTCGACCGTAATTTCACCATCTACGACCAGTCGGACCGCGCCCGCGTCGTCAAGATGGCCGTCGAAGACCTCGACGCCGGGCTGGCGAACCGCTTCTCTCCCGAAAGCATTGCCGGGGCCATCAGCAAGGCGAAGAACCAGCTACTAAGCCCGGAGAAGTACGCCGGTCGCGGCGACGACTTCTTCGGCCAGGTCGTCGCCCGCGTCTATCCCCTCTATGAGAAACGGCTGCGCGACGCCAACGCTCTCGACTTCGACGACCTCCTCTACTGGCCGGCCATGGCCCTGAAGCACAACGCCGAGCTGCGCGCCGAACTCGACGCCCGCTTCCGCTTCGTCCTTATCGACGAGTACCAGGACACCAATCAGGCCCAGTACGCCATCGCCCGCGGCCTGTCGGTCGATCACCCGAACCTGTGCGTCGTCGGCGATCCCGATCAGTCGATCTACAAGTTTCGCGGGTCCGATATTCGTAATATCCTCGATTTCGAGAGGGATTTTCCGACGGCCCGCGTCCTGACGCTCAGCACAAATTACCGCAGCACGAAGTCGATCCTGCAAGCCGCCAGCGCGGTCATCGCCCACAATCGCCAGCGCAAGCCGAAAGACCTTATCACCGACAACGCCGCCGGCATGCCGGTCACGGTGCTGACGTTCGAGACCGGCATGGAGGAGGCGGATCGCATCGCCCGCCGCATCCGCGAGGCGGTCGAGGCCGGCAAACGCAGCTACCGCGACTTCGCCATTTTCATGCGCGTCAACGCCCTGTCGCGCGGCGTCGAGACGGCGTTCGTCCAGCAGCGCGTGCCGTACCAGATCGTCAAGGGGCTGGCGTTCTTCGAGCGCAAGGAGAACCGCGACGTGCTGGCTTACCTGCGGCTCCTGGTCAATCCGCGCGACGACATCTCCTTCCTGCGCGTCGTCAACGAACCGGCGCGCGGCATCGGCAAGGTGTCGCTGGAACACCTGCGCCAGTACGCCGACCAGAACGAAATCGGCCTGCTGAGCGCTTCGGAGAGCGTCGCCAAGATACCCGCGATCAAGGGCAAGGCCGCGACCGGCCTGCGCGACTTCGCCCTGATGATGAGGGGCTTGCGCGAGCTGATCGACGCCCAGCCCGACGAGGTGATCCGCCAGGTGCTGGACCGCAGCGGCTATCGGCGCATGCTGCTCGACAGCACTGACAGCGAGGACGCGGATCGCCTGGCCAATATCGAGGAACTCATCACCGCCGCCAAGCAGTTCGCCGCCGAGGACGCCAACCGCAGCGTCGGCGACTTTCTGGAAAACATCACGCTGGCGAGCGACCTCGACGGTTGGGACGAGCGCCAGGACTGCGTGTCGGTGATGACCATGCACGCGGCCAAGGGGCTGGAGTTTCCGGTCGTCTACATCCTGGCGGTGGAGATGGGCCTGTTGCCGCACGAGCGCAGCCTGGGACGCGAGGAGGAGATCGAGGAAGAGCGCCGCCTGGCGTTCGTCGGCATGACGCGGGCCAAGGAGGAGTTGTACCTGTGCCACGCCCGCATGCGCGAGTTCCGCGGCCAGACGTTGTACGCGGTGCCGAGCATGTTCCTGGACGAGCTGCCGCAGGACGCGGTCCAGACCATCGACCTGTCGTCGTCGATGCAAGGGAGGCAGGCGGCGCAGGAAGCCTGGCGCAGCGGCGGCGCGGCGGCCGAGCAGGGCTGGAAGGACGCCGGCGTGCGCCCACGGCCGCTGCCGATCCCGACGAAGCAGCCGGAAGGGGGGGGCGGCAAGTTCGCCGAGGGGATGCTGGTGCGGCACGCGACCTATGGCCAGGGCCGCATCGTCGAGGTGAGCGGCTTCGGCGCCATGCGCAAGGTGAAGATACGCTTCGCGACGGCCGGCGAACGCTCGTTTATCGCGGATAAGGTGCAGTTGGAGATACTGAGGAAGGAATAAACGCTTGTTCAAGCAAGGAGTTCACGAGCCGCGGCCCGGGGGGGGGGCGGGCCGAATCGCGCCCCCACCGGCGCGGCGCCGGGACACCGAGGGTGAAAAAACGGGGTGTACATAAGAAACATCTACAAAGCCCCCGAAGACGCCCGAAAAAAAAGG
>JBBQPD010000601.1:0-4600 GCA_038331535.1 Gemmatales bacterium
CTCGTTGTTTTGTTTTTTCACCCGACGAACTTTGTAATCTTTATTTTTGTTCGGTACCCCCCCCCCCCCCCCCGGGGCGCGCGCCCCCCCGACTGCGGCGTCCGATCCACCGAGGGATCCGGCCGAGCTCCGCTCACCGACGACCCGCTTGCCTCAGAAGCTCGACGGCGCGATCCAGGTCGCAAACTCTGACCTTCAGCTCCGACCAAGATCTCGTGCTGCGGCACGCGCGAGAACGAACCGACGTTCTCCCCCGGGACGAACGCATCCACCCCGCCGGCTTCCAGCGCCCCTTTCGCGACAGACGCGTCGAAAATGTTTGGAAAGGTCGCGACAGTGACCCTCTCGTCACCGTCCCCGAGCTCCGGGATCTTTTCAACCGCCGGCGCATCGACAAGCGACAGTTCGCAATCGGGGCAGACGGTAATGCCCGGTACGAACTCGTCACCGCACCTCGGACAGAACATGTCATCCCTTTCCGTGAGCGGCCGTACTTTGAAACGCGCTCGATCGAGCACTCAGGCCTCGGCGATGCAGGCCATAAAGACTTGCAGGCCCGGTATCTTGACGGGAGTCCTGGCGCTCTGGCGCGCGGGAGGGGTTGCCGGGAACCGCCTCACCCACTCCTCCTTCATACCGGCGGAGTCGCCTGCCTCGACGGGAATCACCGATGCGCTGACGATCTCTCGAGCGAGCTCCCGGGCGCAAGGGAGACAGCAGAGATGTTCGTCAGCCATTGATTCGTTTGTTCCCGGATCGTCCGGCCATTGATGGCACCAGTCGTCGGATCCAGGGGAGTGGTACCGGATGCGGATATCAACCCGGCTGCTTTGACGGCCTGACTGTACGCGGCCGGCGGTCCAACGTAGAGGTGATTTCGCAATACATCGATCGTCCTGCGATCTCGAGCCACGATTCCTGCTTCCTGCGGCCGGGGTCCGAAATGCCAGGGGCGACGGCGGCCAGCCGACGAAGTGCGGTGCCATTTTGACGTTAAGACGTAAACACTCGATCACGTTGGCTGTCCCGGGCGATTCCCTGTTCCCGGCGCCGGTCGGAGGAATATGGTCTGCCCGACCGCCAGTCGACCGATGCGAGTGACCGTGCCGTAGATTCCGGCGTTGTTCTGGTTCGCACGGACGACCGCTTTCATGACTTCCGGCGCAGAGCTTGCCGAATCGGGATCCAGGTTTACCATCGAGCAGCGAAGGTCGCGCATCGTGGCCGTGATGGCGGGCGCGTCGTCCCCCTCGCCGAACGTGAGCACGCCGCCCAACCAGACGTCCTCCTGAAAGGGAGCCGGTCGCAGCAAACGAACGACGACATTCGGTCGAAATCGTCGCACGTCCAGGCTCCGCCCCGCGAGTCGTTCGATCTCATCCACCGTATCGACGGCGATCACGGAGATGCTCGCTTCATCGAAGATGCCATGTTTCAACTGCATCATCTGCACGGGAGCCCCGTACCGACGTCCGACCTCCGCGGCCAGATCCTCTCCGAAAACGGGCATCTCTTCGCCTTCCGGCGTGCGAACGTGCGTGGGAAGATTCGCGTGAGCGCTGTCGTCACGGTGCTGTGGTGCAAAGAGGACCAGGTCGGGAAGCCTGCTTGCTGTGAGCCACGGGAACCCGCTGGCATCATCCATCTTCCGGAGTGCCAGGCGCCTGTCACCATCGATGCCGTGCCAGCCCAGTCTGGCGGTCTCGAGTCGTTCGCCGCGCATGGACTTCACGGCATATCGGAAAATCGCCTCTATATGGCCGATGGGTATAAGCATACTGATGCGAGCCCCCCAACGTCCCCCACCTCAGCAGCGACGCGGCCGCGGCGCTGGCCGGGGATTTGAACTCACGATTGGACTTTCCGAGGCCCAGGGGCCGCGGGTTTACTGGCTGGGCGGATGTGACGGCAACGCGCTTACCGGAGCGTCGCCGACGATTCGCCACTGGCCATCTGCTTCATGCCGCCAGTGGACCAGGTTCCCGAATGTCAAATATGCGACTCTCTGAGAACCCCAAGCCGTGATCAACGTGCCCATCCGCGTGAGAACTCCTTGCATTCAAAGGCCATGCTGATCCTGCGCTCCGCCTGACGTGTCAGGGTTAGAGGCAACTGCTGCACCTAGCTTGCCGCCAATCCGATAAGCAGACTCACCACGGCGACGGCGCACGACACAGCCACGGTCAGTGCCAGGCGCGGCTGGGCGCGGGCCGTCAAGGCTGCGATCGCGAGGAGACAGGGGACGAACCACGCTGCGACACGAAATGGTGGGTAGGCTCCCGCGAACCAAGCGACGGGGGCCGCAAGCGTAGCCGCCACGCCGATCAGAAAAGGCCGGCGCTCGGCCGCGCCGTAGACCGCGAGCGGGACGAAGAGAAGAAGCAGGGCTGCGAGAAACACAGTCACCATCTCGGCTCCGGCAATGCGTCATCCGGGTGGTTGCCTAACGTCCCAAAGCTCAGCCGCGGCGACGGCGAAGCCGGCGACGTCGGCTGCAGCGCGATGTTAGGTGGCTCAGCGATAGACGTCCTTGCGATGACCGACGCGAACGACGAACACCAGGAGTTCTGTGTCGGTGACCGAGTAAACAATCCGATAGCGCCCGCTGCGAATCCGGTACCGATCCTGCCCGCCTGCCAGCTTCTCGCACCCCGGCGGTCGAGGATCATCAGCCAGCGCGCGAATGCCGGCCACGATGCGTTGTCGGTCCTTCTTCTGATCAACGGCCTCGATCTCCTTGGCCGCGGACGGCTTGATCAGGACCCTATAACTTGCCACGCCGCTTGAGAGCCTTCACGAACTGCTCGAAATCCAGATTCGGCTCCCGCTTGCGTTGCCCGAAGGCCTCAAGATCCTCGACGTCCTCGGTTAGGGTCAGTTTCACGGCATCGTTGACCATGTCCGAGATGGACTTCTCGGATGCCGCAGCCTTAAGCCGTAAGGCCCGGTGGACGTCGGCATCGAAATAAACGGTAGCCCGCTTCGGTTGACTCATGCCCGCATCATAACGCTTTGACGTTATGACGTCAAGACTCCTCACGCCGCCTAACGAGCTGCGCGTCAGCGGCGAGTGAGGAGCCGAAGGCGACGAACGAGTCCGCTGCACGCGCGTGTTAGGCGGCCGACGTTTAGCGGGTTTCATCGGGAATCAGCCTGGCTCAGTACGGTTCGCCTATACTCCTCTTTGCCTATTCGGTGACTGTAGTGCGTCACTTTGATGAGTCGGGAGTACGCATTGGCTGGAACGTGTTCCGCTACTAATCCGTGGGCGGCCGCGCCGAACGCCAAGATTGTCGGCTTGCTAGAGTTAAGGTCCGCAAGCTCCTCCAGGAAGGTGCCGACGTTTTCGTGTACGAGAGAGGGAGCCGCTCTTAGGGACTGCAACAGGGCGGCGGCTTTCACCATCTCAACGTTTTTGATGATATCGGTCATGTATGCGCCGTAGTAAGCGGTGTTCATGAAAGCGTAGCGAATCTTGAAGTCGTGCGCTTTCGGGCTCGGGTCGTGGAAGTTGCGGAAGGGTTCGTTGAATGACCTCGATATGTTCAGCCCGACCATCACGACGTCGTCCTTGAGCGTCTCGAGTAGGGAAGGGCTGGCATCAGCGTCAAATATGCTCAGGTCTCCAACGTTGGATTTGGGCCTTCCGGAAGCTTCCGCCCAGACCGCCCAGCTTGAGTAGCGGCCGCGCCGCTCTCTGAGTTGATCAAATTGCTGCCGGCCGATCATCGAGCTGTCGAAGGCGATGGCGCGACCGCCCACGTCGCCTCGGGCGGCCTGCCGAATCGAGCCCTCCGTCCGGCACCTACCAGAGCGAGTTGATAATCGGGGCGGCCGGCACTCCCGTGACCGTGCATTTCCCCATCCACTTTACGAGGGCTGGGAAGTCCTGCCAGCTCGACTCGGACTGCTGGAAGTGGTCAGCCACACCAGCGTCTGTCTCGTAGATCTCGCTTAGGACGAAGCAGGTGTTGCCGGTCGGCGCAGAGTTGGGATCCATGGGGTTGGAAAGCTCCGGCGCTTTTGAGACGGTGTAACTCAGAAGGGCCTTGTCCCCCTTGCGGTGGTGCGTAGCCTCCATCCAGGGAGCGTGGCTCCGAAAAAGGCGATCGCC
The DNA here is from genome assembly GCA_038331535.1 of Gemmatales bacterium. Taxonomy (GTDB): domain Bacteria; phylum Planctomycetota; class Planctomycetia; order Gemmatales; family Gemmataceae; genus JBBQPD01. The sequence continues at coordinate 4,115 of JBBQPD010000601.1, forward strand.
CTCCTTTGCCTGATCCGGCGGTGCAACGATGAGAAACGTAAGCTGAATCTTGCCCTTGTGCGCCATGGTGTTCTCCTTGTCTTGTTTGCTAGTGATCTAGCTCCTGCGATCGATAACGGAGTCCTTCCAAACGCGTCGTGCCCAATCAACCGAACTGTAACAGGTGCGCAGATTTGTGGAGTTGGACTGGACTCTCGTCGGGTGGCCGCCCGAAGAGGCTCCTCTCCGACGCGTGGAGACTTGAGCCCTCTCCCGGCGCCATCGGTGATCACGCGGCACCTTTGACCCTTGCGGCCGGCCGGCCAAGCTCCGACGCTGAAGACAACTCGCAGCCGCCTAACGTCACAAAGCTCAGCGGCTCGCGCAGCGGAGCGGAGCGAGGGATGTTGACCCGATTTTGTAGACACTCCATGCGTTGATCCTCAGGCCACGGTCTTTTCGTAGTCGATGGGAGAGAGGTAGCCCAGCGACGAATGGAGTCGAGTG
>JBBQPD010000602.1:0-4595 GCA_038331535.1 Gemmatales bacterium
TCGGCCGTCAGCTCCGGCTTACCGAGGTAGCCCTTCATCACGTTGGCGCCGTAGATCAGCAGCAGCCCCTCCGCGCCGACCGGCAGCGTCTCCATCGTGTCGGCGTGGACCGTGCGCGCCGCGACGCCGGGGATCGGTTGGCCGACCGTGCCCGGCTTGTTGCCGATCTGCTTGTAGCCGTCCACGTCCCGGTCGGGCAGACAGGCGGCCGCTGTCGGCGACAGCTCCGTGCAGCCATAGCCCTCGTGCGGCAACACGCCGAAGCGTTTCTCGAAGTCCTGAGCCAGCGCGACCGGCAGCTTCTCCGCCCCGGTGATGAGGATGCGCACCGTGCGAAAATCGTTCTCGTCGCATTTCTTCAGGCAAAAACGCAGGAACGTCGGCGTCGTCAGGAAGATGGTGCAATGGAAGGTTCGGCACAATTCGCCGATCTCGCGGGCGGCGCGTGGATCGGCGTGGTAGACGGCCGAGGCGCCGATTTGCAGCGGCGCCCACAGCGTCACCGTGTAGCCGAAGCTGTGAAAGAACGGCAGCACGCCGAGCATGCGGTCCGCTTTCGTCAGCCCGGCGGCCTGGATCATCGACTCGTCGTTGGCCGCGATGTTGCCGTGCGTCAGCATCACCCCCTTCGGCTCGCCGGTGCTGCCGCTGGAGAAGATGATGGTGGCGAGATCCTCGACGGAATGGCCGCCCAGGCGAAGGGTGACGCGCTCCAGCCACCAGCCGGGCAGCAGCAGTACCTTGAGGAAAGCCCGCCGTTTCTGGCCTGCGGTGATCTTCGGCAGCACGTCTTCGAGGTAGACCGGCTCGACACCGGGGCCGGCATCGAGCTTGACGCGGCTGTCGAAACGGCGCGCGGTGAGGACGTGCTTGGCCTCGCACTGGCGCAGGCCGGCCTGCACCACTTCCGGAGTGGCCGAGTAGTTGAGGTTGACCGAGGTCTTGCCGAGCAGGGCGATGGCGATGTTGGCGAGCGCGCCGCCGATGCCGGGCGGCAGCCAGACGGCGATCATGGGCTCGTCGCCGACGATCGGCTTGAGGACGTTGGCGAGACACATGGCGCCGGCGAGCGTTTTGCCGTAAGTGAGTTCCTGCCCCTTGGCGCTGCTGTCGAAGATACAGGGACGAAATGGGTGGCTGGCCGCCACGCGCACGAAACGGCGATGGACCGGCTTGCGGCGTGGCGTGCGGGTGATGGCGCAGTCGGCCGAGAGCTTTTGCACGGCCTGGCGCACGTCGGCGGCGTGCGTCTCGGGCGGCAGCGGCTCGCCGAAGGCGACGGTGACGTGGTAGGGAAACTCCTGCGGCATCTTCCAGAAGATGTGGCCGCCGTACATGCTGAAGATGCTGCCCCACACCTGATCGAGACAGACCGGGATGATCGGCGCCTTGACGTTCTTGACGACCTGCTCGAAGCCGCGGGCGAAGGGCAGCATGAAGCCGGTGCGCGTCAGCCGGCCCTCGGCGAAGATGCAGACCAACTCGCCGCGCGCCACGGCCTCGGCGGCGACGCGCAGCGATTGAACGATGGCGCGCGGCCCGCCGCCGCCGTCGATGGGAATGACGCCCGCCCAGCGCAGCAGCCGGCGGACGCCCCAGGCATTCGCGAAGCTGGCGAAGATGACAAAACGAATATGGCGGCGCTGGGCGGCGAGCAGGATGAGCCAGTCGATGTAACTGACGTGGTTGCAGACGAGCAGCGCCCCGCCGGTCGCCGGCACGTTCTCGCGGCCCAGGACGCGCACGCGATAGAGGGTGTGCGTGATGAGCCAGAATAGGAAGCGGAAGAAGGCGTGCGGGAAAAGCCAGCACAACATCACGACGCCGGCAACGCTCAGGAGCGTGCTGCCGAGCGGCGACGCGGCCCAGGCGGCGAGGTCGAAATCGGCGAAAAGGGCAGCTGGCGGAGCGACTCCCACGATGCAACTCCGGCGAAACAGGCGCAAGCGGAGACGGAGCGTCTCCTAAGCACGCACAGTAGCCGGGGTTGCGCGGGGCGTCAAGGCGCGGTCGGGGCGATGGCCATTTCCGTTCTGTCATTGAGGCCCGTTCACGGGCCTTGGCCGCGCAGCGGTACTAGGCCCGCCGTTCACGGCGAGTGCGGCGCTGGGATAGGGCCACATCCACCCATCATTGTTATTGCTGAGGCCCGTTCAGAGATCGTCCAGCTTTCAGGTGATGATCGGCAAAGGAGTTCGGGCGGGAAGCCGGGAGCCCCGTTCGAGACGGGCGGGATGGTTGTCGTCCCAAGGGGGCCGCACCAAGAGCACCGTCAGAGAGACGGCAGCCGTGACGGCGCGTACAGTAGCCATCGGAGGACTCCTGCGAAGGACGGAGAGTAGTATCCACCGTCATTGCAGCTGCGCCCCCCACTTTTGTCTACCTCAATGGACGTAATTCCTTGTACGAAAAGGCTACCAAAGCTGGACGATCTCTGAAGGGTCTCAACAGGAACGGGAATGGACCTCAAACCTCATCTAACAGACAAGGCCGGGCGAACTCAGGTTCGCTCGGCCTCGTGCGGATCCGAAGGGATGCGGATCAATTCACGGTGTCACGCCAACCGGGCGCGCACCTTTTCCGACAGGGCGGCGACGGCCCGGTTTGCCGTCTCCAGCTCGCGCTCGATCGCTTCAATGCGCTTGACCGTGTCCCAGGAGAAGTCGTCTTCCTGCTGAGCGTGCAGACGGTTCAGCTCGTGGTACAGCATCTGGCAGTAATCGAACCCTTGCGACAGTTTCCAGGCCTCGGGGCTGTAGACTGCCTTCAAGTCCCAGCTGCCGTCGTCGGTCAGCTTCTCGACGGTGACGTAATCGACGACGTAGTTGATCGGCGTGCCGCTGGTCTTTTGCGGTACGCCTTCGGTGGTGACCCAGTAGCGGGTGTCGTCGGTCTCCAGTTTCAGTTCGAGCCGGCCCCAGGTTTCGGCGACTTGATGGATTGTAGGCATCCTGCGGAGCGAACGCAAGTCGGGTCGAATAATCGTGGCGGTCATCGCGGATCGACTCCCTTGTGGCGGCTGGTTGCATCCGGCCTTTGCCGCCTCACGGCCCCAAGACGCTATCGCTGTGTACGCTCGTAGTGAAAAAAGTGCTTAGGACGTTTACACTCTCAACTAAAACTTCTTCTCGCACATCCCATGCCAGAGAGGCGTTCGGAATCGTATGCTACGCTTGTTCCGGGTAATCGACCTCGTAACTATCGGCATAATCGCAATTTGCAGTAGATACTGCTTCTCGCCGCTGTTTACTCTGTAAACCCGAACCGCTTGCAGTAGTGCTCGATCGTTAACGAAAATTAACAGTTTTGACACTCGTCGCTAATCATTCAAATCAGAGATGATTGGTAGTTGAGGGTGAGTGGACGGATTCACTGACGGACAGTCCGCGGCACAGCCGAAAAGAAGACTGAGGACCATCCGAATCAACGGCGCGGATCGTTCATCCGACAGCGCGGAACGAAGGGGAGGGGACATGGAAGGCTTGCGCCTGGTGACGGCCGAAGATGTCGCGCCGATGGCACCGTGCTGCCGTTGCGCCTCGGCGGGGTGCCCGTGGGATCGCGTCGCGAACAAGCCGATGTGCCCCGACTGCCAGGAGGCGCTCGTCATCGGCGAAGGCCCGCCGCTCATCGAGCGCGTCGAGTCGCGCGTCTGTGCCGTCTGCCGCCAGATCGGCACGCTGCGTTACATGACTTACCCGTTGCAGTCGCAGCAGCCGATCGAGGTGGACCTGTGCGGCCACCATCTCCGCGGCCTCCTTAGCCGCCGCCTGGACCGCTCTTCCCTGAAGCAGATGGGCCAGATGCTGCGGCGCATCGGCGTGACGGCGAAGCAGGTGTTTCTGCTGCACGAGGCGTTCTACGACGACAAGGGACGGCCGTTGCAGCCGGTGCCGGAACCGTATTGATTGCCGCTTGCGGCTTAGCGGGGACCAACCGCTAAGCCGCAAGCGGCAAATCACTTCGGATAACCCAGGTGCTTCTGCAAAAATCGAAACGTCCCCTGACCGTTGATAACGTGGCCGCCGTCGAACCACTCGATTTCCGTCTTGTCGGCTAGCTTGAGCCGGCTGTAATGGCGGCGCACCTTCGCGTACTCGTAGCCGATCCACTCGTCGATGCCGACGCCGTCGTCGTGGCCGCGCTCGACCATGAACGGCCGCGGCGCGATCAGGGCCGCCATCTCGGCGTAAACCAGCGTGTGCCCCATGTTGAACTCCGGCATCTCGTACTCGCCGGTGAACATGTAGCTGCCGCGGAAGTCAACCGACACGTTTTTCCACGTCCACTCGTTGAAGTCGCCGGAGCAAATCGACAGGCAGTAACGCGGCAGGATCGCCGGCACGCGCATCGCCGTTTTGCCGCCGTAACTCAGGCCGTAAAACGCGATGCGGCGCGGGTCCACAAATTCCTGCGCCGCGAGCCAGTCGGTGATGACCTCGTGCTGCCGGACGACGAACGACCACAGCCCCGGCCGGAATTTCGAGAGGTTTTTCGCCGTCTGATTTAATGATCCGGCCATTCGGCAGGTCAAAGACCGGCGTCGAACGGGTCAAGATCACACCGGATGCCAGAACGGCTCTCTCACGAACGAT
>JBBQPD010000603.1:0-4587 GCA_038331535.1 Gemmatales bacterium
AACCATTACCGACGCCCGTCCGGTCGCCCCGCGCGAAGAGGGAGATCCCTCTAGCATCGACGACCTGCGCGGCACTGAATGGGAGACAGCCGCCGCGTCGGCCAACCGACGCTCAGAATTCGATCGAGCCGATCGCCTTAAGCAATACGTGGCCGCTCCGGACACGCTGTCCGCGGACGACGACGCGGAGTTCGACGACCCCTTCGATACCTTGTACGCCGCGCTCCCGCCGCTCGCACCGTCGCCCGTGAACACGACGGCGGAGCAACCGACCGCAGACCAAGCGGTCCGTACGAACGTTGCCGTCACCCAAGACGCTCCGATCTTCGTGACGGCCGAAGACAACGCGGACACCCAAGAAGTCCGTGACCCGCGGCGTCCCGCAAACGACGCCCTCTTCTTGGCGCTTGCAAACGCCGACGAGCAAGAACGCCTGCTCTGGGACCGGACGCCCGTCTTCGAAGACGCGGACGCCGCCGTTGTTTCCGCGCTGGACGACCTGTTTACGCTCCCGGAAGCGATCCTCGAAACGGTACTCGAAGCGGTCTGAGCCCTCGACGTGGGAATATGCGGCTCGCGTCGTACCCAAAAGACCACTCGACCTCTCCTTCAGCGGTGGTAAGATCCCGTCTGCATGGACTCCGCTCTTCCCCACCGCGCTTCCGTCATCACCGTCCTCAACCTCAAATGGGGGCGTCGGGAAGACGCACGCCAGTTGGCTCCTTGCGAGTGTCTGCCAGGAACAAGGCAAGCGGCTCCTCGCGATCGACACTGATCCGCAGGGGAACCTGAGCAGTTCCTTTCTCACACAGCAGGAGACTGCGCCAGGACTGGAGCGGCTCTTCGATCCGGCGCTGGACGTCGAGACGGAGGGGCTCATTCGCCGCACGGCGTTCTCCCACGTCGATGTCCTCCCCACGAGTTCGACGCTCGCCCGCTTCGACATTTCCGACCAGCGCCAATGGGAGGCGTCGGATTTGCACCGAACCCTTGTGGAACCTGTGAACACGTGGCGGCCGCTTTACGATTTCATCGTTTTCGACTGCCCGCCCAGGCTTAGCCTCGTCTCTTTCGCCGCCCTTTGCGCGAGCGACTTTGTCATCATCCCGCTCGAAGCGGCCGACTGGGGCGCACAGGGCATCGTGCAGGTGACCGAGGCGGTCCGCTACGTCCGCCAGTATTTCAACCCGCGCCTGGAATTGCTCGGCTATCTGGTCTCCCGTTTCAAGCGGGTCCGCACGGTTCAGCAAACCTACCTCCGAGAACTCCGCAGCCAATTCGGCGCGAAGGCTTTTGACACGGTCATCCCCGATCTGGCATCGTTTGAGCAGAGTGTCATCGAACGCATCCCCGTCACCGTTCGGCCCAGGCATCTTCGAGCTGCCGGTATCGCCCGTTCCTTCCTCGCCGAAATCGAGCGCCGCATCGCCGCCCTCGAACCCAGTCGCGGAACAGGCCGCACGGAGGACATTCCGCAATCCGCCGTCGCTGCCGCTTGATGAGCCGGGAGCGGCTTTCGGCGAACGGAAGCCGTTTTCGTCGTGGCTTGCTCGGAGCAAGTCACCGCGTCGTTGTATGTACTTCGTCCCAAATCCCTGTGATATTGGTCCCAAGTGAGCGTGTACTTGGTCCCAAGAACCCGTGATGTTCGTCCCCAGATACCGTGATACTGGTCCCAAGGATCCGTGATAGTGGTCCGCAGAGAGTGTGATATTCGTCCCAAGCATCTAAAAAAGAGAATGGCTTCGGGAAGCCACGAACGCGACCTTTCGCCGATTTACAACTTCTTATAACCTTCTAACACTTCCACAACTCGGCCTGTTTGCCGCGCGGAAACGGCGCGTGTATGTTCGGCTGCATGGACTTGGTGTGTGCGCTCAAAAACGGCGAAGACGACAACCGGTCGTCCGTTGTCGATGACCGAGACCAGCGTTCACACGCGCCGTCGGACGGAAAATTGTCCGCGGCCGCGGCGGAGTTTGCGCAACAGCTGGTCCGCGTGGAGGCAAACTTCCTGCGCCTTCCACTTTTTTCCCTCGACAACAAGCACATGCGGACGATGGACGGTCTGCGCTGCGAAGGCACCTTCCGGCGCGCCGGGAAATCGTTCGCGTTCTCGTATTCCGTTACTCGCAACACCGCGGCCTACTACCCCGGCCCACTCGCCCGTTCCGTACATTTCGCCCTGCTCAGCATCGCGACCGACCGGGGGCTGCCCATCCATAACCCGATCACGTTCAGGTGGCGCGAACTCTGCGGGCGGATGGGCGTCAAAGTGTCGGGTCAGATCGTCACGGCACTCCGCGAAGCGCTCACGGCAACCAAGGGCCTTATGATCGAAAGCCGGGCGGCGCTTTTCTCGAAGGCGGAGAATGCACCGATCACGACCGACGATCACACCAGGCTCATCGGCCTGTACGACGAAGTGGAATTTCACGGCGTGACGCGGGCCGATGGCACCGCCGCCGACATCAACGCCATCTGGTTCAGTCACTGGTACCTGGAGAATCTCAACGCGCTCTACAGGGCCCCGATCGACCATGCACTCTGGCGCAGTCTCAACGAGAAGAGCCTGATCGCCAGCCGCCTGTACGAGTTCCTCTTCTTCAAGTTCTACAGCGGCCGGGAGCTGCTGCGTTTCAATTACCCGACGCTGGTGAAGTTCATCGCGGTTCGCACGGAACGGTACGTGTCTCATGCCAAGAAACAGTCGCAGCCCGCATTCGATCTGCTCATCGACGGCGGCATTCTCGCGCAGGTGCAGTGGATCGAAAGCCGCGGCGGACTCCCGCAGTTGCTCCTGCATCGCGGCTCGCTGCTCACCCCCGGAGACACAACCGCTGCCGACGCCGTCGAAATCGGCGAGGAAGACTTCACCCTGGATCGCGTCGAGGATGTACAGCCGCCCGAATGGCAACTTGTCTCCGCGTTCCATCAGGCGTGGGGCAACGACCGTTTCACGCCGTCAAAAGCGGAACTCGATCTGGCCCGCGACCTGATCGCCAAGCACGGTCCGACCGTTATGCAGGAACTCTTGCCCCGGCTCGTGAAACGGCTGAAACTCAAATGGGCCGATGCAAAATCCTTCTGTGCCATCACGCGTTACCTGCCGGAAGTGCTGCAAGAACGCGAACGCGAGCAGCGCCGTCTGGAACGGGAGCGAAACGAGGGTACGTAACAGGAAGCAACGCGCCGGGACATGATCCAGCAAGCCCAGGACCACGCCGTGCTGAAGGTGCTCTGGCAAGCTCTCACCGCTGCCGAGCAGGAGGAGATTCGCGATACGGTTCTCTCCGGCCAGCCAGTGTCGTTACGGCAGCGACCCGCGCTCGTCGAACGGTTCTGTCTCTCGGAGCTTGCGCGGCGGCGCGGGCTGTAGGTCCGGCGGACACGCCTCGGCACCGCGGCACTCCTCTCTCCCGATCAGCACCGGGATGCGGTTTCGCGCTTCCAGGGTGCCGTCTTCATGCACGGACACATCGCCGTGTACCAATACCTGGCAGGGGTCGGGGATCGTCTGCTCGTATCCGTTCACGGCCCGATCTTGCCTGAGGGTGTTGGAGTTCCTATTCCAGCTGCATGGGCACGGAGCCCCCTATCTCGAAGGAATTGTGGGACACCATCCCTGCGGCTGCGCAAGCCGCCTTGCTTGTCGTCTTCCTACGCTACAAACAACGCCTTGCCGCCCTCGAACAGCAAGTCGTCGATCTCCAACAGCGCCTCAACCAGAATTCCACAAACTCCTCCAAACCGCCGTCCGCCGACCCGCCGGCCATCAAACGCGCCCCGCCCAAAGCACCCTCCGGCAAGAAACGCGGTGGCCAACCCGGGCATCTGCGCCACCAACGACCGCTCCTCGAGCCTACCGTGGTCCACGACCTCAAGCCGACGCCGTGCCGCCGTTGTGCGGCCCCGTTGACGGGCACCGACCCGCAACCGTTGCCGCACCAGGTCATAGACTTGCCCCCCATCCAACCCATCGTGACCGCGTATCGCTGTCACCGCCTCGTCTGTGCCTGCTGTGGCACCAGCACCTGCGCCGACCTGCCGGCCGCGGCGGCGTCCAGCATCGGCCCGCGCCTTCAAGGCGCGTTGGGGTTCTTCAGCGGCGTCTGCCGACTCTCCAAACGGCTGGTGCAGACGGTGGCCACCGACCTGTTCAACGTGCCCCTGTCGCTGGGCGAAGTCTGTGCCCAGGAACGACGCACCGCGGCGGCTTTGGCCCCACCGGTCGCCGAGGCACGCACCTACGTGCAGCGGGCGGCGGCGGTCCACGTCGATGAAACCTCCTGGCGCGCGAACAAGAAACGTTGTTGGCTGTGGACGGCCGTGACGGCCCTGGTGTCCGTGTTCCTGATCCGGCCGTCACGCGCCGCGGCCGTGGCCCGCGAGCTGCTAGGTTCCTCCGCTGGCATCGTCCACAGCGACCGCTACAGCGCCTATCACCAGCTGCCGCGGGCACGTCGGCAGGTGTGCTGGGCCCACCTGCGCCGCGATTTCCAAGCCAGGATTGATCGCGGCCACCGCGGGACCGCGACTGGCGAACGTCTGTTGGCCCTGGCCAACGAGTTGTTCCTGTGGTGGCAC
>JBBQPD010000604.1:0-4586 GCA_038331535.1 Gemmatales bacterium
AACGGCAAGCGCCTCGACGCCGGGGCCACCTTTGCCACGCGCGACGAGGCGCTACGCGGCGGGCTGGAAGACTTGAGGAAGGCGCTGGGGTGGTAATTGGTTCGCGTTTACGTTTCGCGCGGCTCCGCGCGAAACGTAAACGCGAACCAGATCCACACACACCCAGAACCTGGTTAATCATCTTCACGAACTCCGACTCGGGGCGAACGCCGACCGTGCGTTCCGCGGGCTGGTCGCTGCCGCCCTTGAAGATCAGCACCGCCGGGATCGAGGAGATGCCGTACTTGATGGCGATGTCGCTGTTTTCGTCCGTATTCAGTTTGCCGACTTTCACCTTGCCGGCGAACGAGTCGGCGAGCTTGTCGATGGTCGGCCCGAGCATGCGGCACGGCCCACACCAGACGGCCCAGAAGTCCACCAGCACCGGCTTGTCGCTGTTGACGACTTCCTGTTCCCAGTTTTTCGTCGTCAATTCCACCACGTTCGTACTCGCCATGGCTCTCCGCCTTTCTTGAGATCGGATTCCCGGTATCAGTCGCAGTCGCGTTTCCTTCCCCATTATACGAGGGCCGTCGAGCGGCAGACAATGTAGTCGCCGTGCCGGGCCAGACGGCTACAATCAATTCCGTTACCCTGGTGCCGACGCCTCACCCTCCTGCCGGAGACCGCTCCCATGTACCGTTGCCTGCCGCCGCTGGCCCTGCTCCTCTGTCTCGCCGCCGTCCGGCCCGTCCGCGCCGACGTCTTCGACCACTACCTCAACCCCGTCCTCGCCAAGGCGCTGTCGAACGAGCACGTCAAGGAAGTGAAGGAGCTTACGCCGGACCAGATCGGCGAGAATGACCGCGTGTTGCAAAACATCCCGGCGGCGTTCGTCATCGTCCGCACCAACGAAAACCGCCTGGCGAAGCTGCTGTTGCAGGCCGGACGCCAGAAGGTCGTCGGCACCGACCGCTACCTGCCGATGCTGTTGATCGAGCGCTACGTCACCTACAAGGAAGGCGAGGAACAGACGATCCTCGCTTCGGGAAAGAATCTGTCGCTGTATCCCGGCTTTCGGCTGAGTCTCGACCTGGGCCAGGTGGTGCCGGAAGAACTGGTCGGCGACCTGCAATTCGTCGCCGACGGCGCCAAGCTCGCCGTCCGCCCCGTGGGCAAGGCGAAGCTGTACCTCGTCACCAAGGCGATTCCCGGCATCGAGCCGAAGAAGGGGCCGAAGCTGGTCGTCGGCGACACCTTCGAGTCGCGCTTTTTCAGCGGCACGTACAAGCTCTACGACGACGGCCGCCGTTCCGGCAAGCTGGTTCTGAAGGTCGAGGACGACAACACCGTCACCGGCTTCTACTACTCCGACCGCGACGGGGCGAAGTACGACGTCTTCGGCCAGATCGGCAAGCCAACGCACTCGATTCAGTTCACCGTCAAGTTCCCCCGCACGGAGCAAATCTTCCAGGGCATGCTCTTCACCGGCGACGGCCGCGTCCTCACCGGCACATCCCGCCTTCAGGAGCGGGAGGCGGGGTTCTACGCGGTGCGCGAGGAGTGAACGACGGACAGAGCAACCATACCGCGAGGACCAGGCGCCGATGCCGAAACCGAACGCCGTCGTCGAGTTGGCTCTCCGCGCTGTCGAGGCGCTGATTCATCTGCGCACGCAGGGAAACGACGTTTATCCGCCGACGCTCTCCCTTCTCGCCTCTCGCATCGACCCGCCGCCGGAGCCGGCAGCGCTCGCCAAGGCGCTGTCGAAAAAGCCGGTCGCCGAGAGGTTGCTGCGTGCCCAGAAGAAGAACGCGGACAGCCTCGTCGCCCTGGCGGAAGACGCCGCCCGCCTCGCCGCCGAGCCTCGTCTGCTCTGCGCCGTCCTCAGTGGCCTCTGCACCTCTGACAAGCCGCTCGTTCCGCTCACCAAGGTCGTCGGACAGGTCGAGAAGCCGCTCCGTCCCATGTTCGAGGCCGAATTGAAGCGCTGCGTCGCGGCCGACGATTGGCCCGCGGACATCGGCTGCTTCGTGCTAAAAGGCAAGCCGAACTTCTTCCTCCACATGTACCCGCTGCCGCCCGCCCTGGAAGCGCAACGGACCGTCGGGCTATTGACGACGAAGCTGCTGCGCCAGCTGGAGACGGTGCGGCCCGAAGGCGCATGGACATTGCAACAGTTGGCGGACATTGTCGCTCCCGGCGCGTCGGCCGACGACCTCCGTGCAGCGACGGCCGACAAGTCGTTCAAGGCGCGCGTCCTGCTGGCGCTGCCGAACAACCTCGCGTCTCCGCTCGCCCTGGTCGATCAGGCGGAGCAGTTGGCGCAGGACGAACGGGTGCTGGAAATGGCCCTGGCCTCGACGCGTACGGCCGACAATCAGGCGGTGAAGCTCGCCGATATCAAGAAGAAGCTCGACAAGAAGATTCAACCCGCGTTCGACCGCGCCGTCACGACCACCCTGGCCGCCGGCGCGCTGCCCGCAGCCGTCGGTTGCCTGCGGATCAAGAAGATCCTCTTCCTCTTCTTGACGCGCGACCTCGGGACGAAGCCGCTCGTGGGTCGCGACCGCGAGGAAGCGGTCTCTGTCCCAGCCCCGTCCGATCTCGGCTCCTCGATTGGCGCAGCCTTCGACCGACTCGATCGCGAAAAAGGCGGGCACAACCTCGTCAGCTTATTGCCACTGCGCCAGGCGCTGGTCGTGGAGCGCGCGGCGTTCGACGCGGAGCTGCAGCGCCTGCGCCGCGCGGGCCGTTTCACGCTGAGCGCAGCCGAGGGGCGGCACGGTCTGAGCAGCGAGGAGCGTGAGGCGGGTATCGTCGAAGAGGGCGTGTTGATGTTGTACGTGTCGCGAACGGCGAAATAGCCAAGTTTATTGGCCGCAGTTTCAGAACTCTTACTAGCCCCCGGCGGGCTGCGCTGTGAAGCCGTCGTTCGTGACGTAAATCGCCAGCCTGCAATGGAAATCAACCCCTGCTCACGGTAACAAAGCAAGATGGAGAAACGAGATAGCACAGTGTTGTGAAGTAGGCAGATCGCGCCGAGCAACTGGCGGAATTGTTTGTCGCAAGCTCGGAAAGCAACTTGATTTGCTGCTCGCTGCCGCGTACACTACCCAACGCTCAACCAGAGCCGTCAAAGGCGGCCAAGCTTAATTCTTTCCATTAGTCTGGCTCTCGCGGATCATTTGCCACCTGTTCTAAATGATGAGGGAATGACGATGTGGCGCGTGATTATCCGCATTGGCTATTTCAACGATGTCGGATCGCGATTGCGAAATCGCGTGGTGCAATTTTTTAACAACATGGGGCTTCAAAACACCGCAACAGGAACCTTCGAGTCCCCGGCTGTGCCTCGCGCGCAGGCGGTCACGCAGTTGGCCAACGTCCTACAAGCCATCGGTGATCCTCAGCAATTCCCAGAGGTTGACCGCGTCTGCGAGCTAAAGCACCTTTGGATGTACATAGATCGGGCGTAGGCTACGCGCGTCTACTACAGGAGCTTTGAAAATGTCGAAATTCTACGTGACTAACGAAAGCACAGAAGACACCTTCGGTGCTACTGATGATCTTCAAGAGGCAATTCAGATTGCCAGAGAGGTCGCGAGAACCGGACCAGCGGGCGATCTTGTTTTGGTTGAGTCTTCAGAGGGACGGGGCGTGAGGCAATTTGTGCTTACGCCAAACGGAATGATCGCAGAAAAAGAGGTTGCTTGATGTGATGAGTATGTCGTTTCATAGCGCAGCCCCGCCGGCGCCAGCCGGGGGTTGCGGCGGTTCCCTCGGCTGGCACCGGCGGCTAGTAAGGAGAGATACCACCGCTAAACTTATTTGCCGCGTTCGATCTCGTATTTCTTCATCTTCGCCAACAACGTGTCACGGTTGATGCCGAGCTGGTGAGCAGCCTCAACGTTGGTGCGCGTACGAGCCACTACCTTGCGGACGGCCCAGGCTTCCACGTCTTCCAGCCGCAGACTGGCCGGCCCGTCGCCCGCGCTGAGCGCCACGTCATTGAGGTGGACCTCGCCAGGCTGAATAGCGTGGTCAGGCCGTTTGGCCATGTAGAAGGCGGTCTCCAATACCGAGCGCAACTGGCGGACGTTGCCCGGCCAGTCGAACGTCTTGAGCCGATCCAGGGTGGCCGGCGCCAGGCGGACCTGCTTGTGATCGCGCACGTTGAGGCGATCGAGAAAGTGGACAGCCAGCGCCGGGATGTCCTCGACGTGCTCGCGCAGCGGCGGCACGCGCAGCTGGGTACCCAGGCGATAAAAGAGATCGTTACGAAAGCGGCCGGAGCGTACCTCGGCCTCCAGGTTGCGATTGGTGGCGGCCACGACGCGGGTATTGACCCGCAGCGGCACCTCGGAGCCTAACGGCGGGAACGTCTGGTCTTCGAGGACGCGCAGCAGCTTGGCCTGGCAGTCCGGCGCCAGGTCGCCGATCTCGTCGAAGAATAACGTGCCGCCGTCGGCCTGCTGGAAGTAGCCGCGATGCTGGCGGTCGGCGCCGGTGAACGCGCCGTGCTCGTGGCCGAACAGCTGCGACTCGGCCAGGGTTGAGCTAATGGTGGACGCGTTGACCATGACCAGCGGCGCGTCGCGGCGCTT
>JBBQPD010000605.1:0-4584 GCA_038331535.1 Gemmatales bacterium
AGGAATGTCCGCACGCGGCTGCCCTCGGCCACGATCTCGTACTCGTTCCAGTCGTCCACCTTGACGACCTTCTCGCCCGACTTGTTGTCCGACAGCACGCCGCGCCCGTTCTCCTCGTACAGCTTGCCCCACCAGCCGAGGCCGACGTCCGCTTGCGGTCCTTTCATCTCGCCGTCGGGCAGCGCCTCGCTGCGGAACTGCACGCCGCTGTTTTCCTTGTTCGGCGTCAGCTTCACCTTCAGCGTCAATCGAAAGTCGCTGGCGGTCATCTGGCTCTTCAGGAACTCGTTATGCTTGATGCCAGGACTCTTGCCGACGATCTCGCCGTTCTCGACCGCCCACAGCTTCGGATCGCCCTCCCAGCCGGTGAGATCTTTGCCGTTGAAGAGATCCTTGGCGTTATCCGCTGTCGCCAGGATTGGCGTCTGGTTCGGATGCCGCAGGTAGGCGAAGAGCGCCCGCACTTCCGGATCGCTCAACGGCTTGAGCAGGTCATCGGGCATCATCGACGTGTTGCTCGGCGTCAGCTTCTCGACTTCGTTCTTCGGGACCGTCAGCGTCTCGTTGGCGAGGACGACGGTGTACGCCGCCGGCGTTTCGCCGCGCAGGATGCCCAGCAGGACGCGGCCATTCTTCAGGTCGATGGTCGTCGCCTTGTACTCGTTGGGGATGACGGCGCTGGGGTCGAGAATGTTTTCGAGCAGGTAATCGAGGTTTGTCCGATTGCTGCCCGTGATCTCCGGTCCGACGTTGCCGCCGATGCCGTACAGCGTGTGGCACTGCTGGCACGTTTTGGCGAAGACCGCGCGCCCGAGCGCCAGGTCGGCCGGCGGAGCGGGCGCGATGAGCTTCTTCTTCCAGTCGGCGATGAACTTCAACCGGTCGGCGGGCGTGGTGCGAACGATGCCCCAAACTTCGCCGATGCGTTTGTCGAGATCCTTGTCATTGAGCGTGCGCAATTGCCGCACGACCTCGGCGGGCACGACGTTCGCCGGCACCTTCTTCGTCGCGACGGCTTCCATTAGCGCCTTGCCGTAAGCGGGACGCGAGGCCAGCGTGTTGAGGGCGTCGCGCTTCTCCTCCGCCGTGAGCGAGCCAAACGCCTCGATGATAACGACGGGCGTTTTCGGATCGTCGTAGGACGCAAGGCCGCGGAGGGCGGCGCCGCGCAGCGCCGGTTCCTTGATGAGGGCATGCAACACCGGCGACAGTTCCTTGTCTCGGGCACCGAGAAGGGCCGTCAACGCCCCCTGTCGCGCCGCCGTGTCTGACTCGCGCGACGACAGGATGCGGCGCAGCTCCGTGAATGCTTGCACGTCGCCGAACGTCACCGCGAGGGCCGTCGCCAGCGAGCGCACCTCGGCGTCCTTGCTCTTCGCCAGTCGGGTGAAGACTTCGGGCCAGCTCTTTGGCATCTCGACCTGCCGCCGGCCGCGGAGCGCCTCTTCCAGTCCGTGCAGCATGGCCAGGTGTTGACCTGCATCGTCCACGCGCTCGATGGCGCGGATAACGACGGACAACGCCTCCGGAGTGCCCGCCGAGGCGACGCGCCGTGCCGCCCACGGCAGCAGCGTCGGCTTCGCGGCATACGATGCGCGTGCCAGCATTCGCTCCGGGTCGCTCTCGGCGAGTGGTTCGAGGGCGTACCAGTACATGTGAGGAAGATTGTGATCGGCAAAATCCTCGACGTGCGACAGCAGACCGGACAGGATCGGCGAGCGTTCCAGGGCTGGTCGCTTCAGCATCGCCGGACGCTGCAGCGCCGCGGCGACGTAGAGGCGGATCACCGGCGACGGATCGTTGGCCAGAGTCCGAAGTTTGACAACAAGTTCATCCGAGACAGTTTCGGCCTCGAACGCGAGCTGGATTGCCCAGGCACGGACATACGGCGACTCATTCGCCAGCGCCTTCTGCACGCGCTCTTCCGTCAGCCCGCCGGTTAGATGCAGAGCCCATAGGGCACGGAGCCGCCGGGTTTCGTCCTTATGAATGGACACTATCTTGGCGATCTCCTCCAACAATGTCTTATCGGGCACTCCCCCCTTGTTGCTGCGTGCTTCATTTCGCTCCTGTAATAACCGCAGCGCGTGGCGCACATACCACTCGTTCTTGTCGGCCAGCAAATCGATCAGTTCCTTGTCGCTCTTCTTCGTGAGGTCCAAACCGGTCACCGGTTTCGTGCCGCGATAGCTCACCTTGTAGATGCGGCCGTTGGTGCGGTCCCAGGCGTTGGCGTTGCTGCCGACATGGCATGCCTGCTTGTCGTACCAGTCGAAGACGTAGACGTTGCCGTCCGGCCCGTAACGCATGTTGATGAAGCGCGCCCAGGCGTCGTTCGCCAGCAGGAAGTCCGGCCCGTGAGAGGCGACGAAGCCGGACCCCTTCGGCTTCAGCAGGTCCATGTTAAGCCGATGGCCGTGGACGTTGCCCATGAACATCTGGCCGCGATACTCCTCCGGCCAGGCGCCGCCCTGGTACAGCATCAGCCCGCAGTGGGCGTGGCCGCCGCCCTTGCTGCCCGACGACTGATTGCCCGCCCACTGGTTCGTCCCCTGCCAGTGCAGGTGATCGGCGATGGTCTTGATTTCCGCCGTGTAGGTGTAGGGGTCGAAGTGCGTACCGGCCTGGCGCTCGTAGCGCCCGCCCTGAATGATGTGGAAGGCGTGCGGGATAACGCAGGCCGTGACGAAGGCCTGGCCGTGGGCGTCGAAGTCGAGACCCCACGGATTACTGGTGCCATGCGCGAAGACTTCGAAGACGTGCTTCGTCGGATGATAGCGCCAGACGCCGGCATTGATCGGCGTGCGCTCCTTGTCCGGAGTGCCCGGCTTGCCGACGCGCGAGTGCGTGAAGACGCCGTGGCAGCCGTACAACCAGCCGTCCGGTCCCCAGCAGAAGGCGTTGAGCGTCTCGTGCGTATCCTCGTAGTGCCAGCCGTCGAGCAGGATTTGCGGAGGCCCGGCCGGCTTGTCCTCGCCCTCCTTGATCGGCACGAACATCAGGTACGGCGCCGCCCCAATCCAGACGCCGCCGAAGCCGTATTCCAGCCCGCTGACGAGGTTCAGCCCCTCCATGAAGACGGTGCGCTTGTCGAACTTGCCCACGCCTTTCGTATCCTCGAAGATCACGATGCGGTCCTTCGCATCCTTGTCGGCGCGGCGGATGGGATAGCTGTACGCCTCGGCGACCCAGAGCCGGCCGCGATCGTCCATGCACATGGCGATCGGCTGGCACACGTCCGGCTCGCCTGCGAACAGCGTGACGTTGAACCCATCGGGCACGGTCATCGCCGCGGCCGCCTTGTCCGGCGGCAGTCCGGCGTACTTGTAGGCGTCCGGCGCCGGCGGCGCGGCTTTGCGCGGCGGCACGTTCGGCTTGTCCGTATGAAAGCGGAAGTCGTCGAAATTGAGATGCCCCCAGTGGCCGGTGTGCCTATCGACGAGGCGGATAAAGATCTCCTTGCCGGCGTGCGGCCGCAGATCGATCGCGACGCGGCGCAGGTTCTCTTCCTCAATGCCGGAGGTGCGCGAGAAGACTTCGTTGGTGTCGGCCCGGATCAGTTCCACGCAGGTTTCCGGCCACGGTCCGCCGCCGACAAGGAACGACCCCCACGGATGTGTGACCTTGAACGGCACCGAGGTCAGGGTGCCGGTCGGCTTGTCCTGTAACAGCTCGAAACCGCCGATCCAGAACTGCCCCTGATGCTCGCTCTTCGAGTCGCCGCGGCGTTTGGCGACAACGTCGCCCTTGATCGGCTGTCCCTTGAACGCTTCGCCCTCGATCTGCCAGTCCTTCAGGGTTCCGGTCTCGAAATCGAGGTTGAGCGGCTTGCCGTCGGCGCCGACGGGCAGAACGCCTTCTGACGGTGTCGGCTCCGCGGCGAGAACAGGAGTGAGAAGGACGAGAAGCAGGAGGAGAGGAGAGAATTGGCGCATGAGGATATCCGCTCAGGGGTACGAAAGAACGAGGCGACGGGCCTATTGTCCGGCGCGGTGGGCGGATGTCAACGAAGTGAATTGCTCGGTGTTTCGCGAGTTGCCTCGCCATTGACCGAACCGTCGTCCCGATGCTATCCTCCTGGCCAGCCTACTCACTTGCGAGGAAGGATTGATGAACACGCCGCTGGAGAATCACGAACAGGGCCGCCTCGCCGAGCAAGCTCGACTGCCGCAACCGCACGATCTGTCCACCCCGCCCGAAGGCGATCCGCTGAAGACGGAATGGAAGGCGTTCCAGCGCGAAATCGGCCGCCTTCTGGAGGCGGGTTTGCTCGGTCGCTTCGCCGTCGTCCAGGGTGATACCGTGCATGGTGTCTGGCCCAGCCTGAGTGATGCACTCCAAGCCGGCCGCCTCCGCTTCAAAGAGACGCAGTTTCTGGTGCAGGAGATTCAACCGCTCGTGCGGCCGCTCAGATACGGATACTCCAGACTATGCAATCCTTGACATTTCCCATTCACCCGAACGGGTTGTGTGTCCCGTCGCTGGTTGGCCACGACCACGATGAATTACTGGCCTTCCAGGCTACCGGAACGGCGCTTCCCATACCGCTGCACGCCCGCGCGATTTTCGACACAGGGGCCAATC
>JBBQPD010000606.1:0-4579 GCA_038331535.1 Gemmatales bacterium
ACGGCCCGCGATTCGACCAGCACCAGCAGACCGGTCCGCACCGCCGGGCCGTTCTCGGCTTCCAGCCGGGCGAAGATCACGTCGAAGCCAGGCCGGCCGCCGCCGCGCCGGGTAGACACCCTCTCCACATCCACGAGACGCAAAGCCTCATCGGCTTCGCGGCATTGCCGCAGCAGGTTGTAGATCAGCCCCGCCAGGCGGTCGCCGTCCGGAGGCAGCGCCGCCGCGTCGTCGCGGCAGCGGTCGCGGTGTTCGGCCAGGTATTCCGTCACCCTCTGATCGACCGCCGTCTGAATCTCGTCGTCGGTCGGCCGGTCGCGCGGAACCTCGCCCAGCTGTTGCCGTACCGGCCAGGTCCGCAGCCATTCGAGGGCGCCCTGTTCGCGCAACAGTTCCTGTTCCAGACGCCAGGCTTCGCGGGCCGAGTTGATCGCGTCGCGCGGCCGCACGTCCGTGCGACTGGCGACAAAAGTCCGCCGCCATGCCTGCCCCAGTGGGAACAGCGCGTCGTGGTCGCGCCGGCCTTCGAAGACGCGGTCGAGACGGCTCTGAACCAACTCCAGCGCCTGCTCGACCGGTAACCGCCGCAACTGCAACTCGAACTGACCCAGCCGGTGCCAGGCCGATTCCTGGACGATCTGCTGTTCTTTCCAGTGCAGCAGGGTCGTCTGAATCCCCGCGGTGACGACGAACAAATTCGGCGCGGCATCGATAAGCGCCTCCAGGAAGCGGGCGAGGGCGGCGAACTGATCGTCGTCGAGGTTATCGACCTGGTCGAAGGCGAGAATGAACGGCCGACCGCGGACGGCGGCGAGGCGGCACAGGGCGACGAGGGTTTCTTTGATGGCCTGATTGTCGGCCAGGGCGACCGGTTCGTCGGCGTGCCGCACGGGCAGGTCGAGCAAATGGGCCTCGTCGGCGTCGAGCGGTTGACCCGAGAACCAGCGCACCGCCAGGCGGGCTTCAACTCCGTCGTCCTTGCCCTGGCGGGTGCGGACGGCCGAGCGGAAGTAGCGGAGCAGGACGCGGTGCAGGTCGGCGTCCCCCGGCACGAGACTGTCGTGCGCTGCCTGCCTGGCCCAGCGAAGAAAAGCGCTTTCAACTTGCGCCCAAGTGTAACCGTGCAGCTGGTGATTGACAGAGGCGAAGACACCGGCGCGGACGAGATCGAACAGCGGCGTGCGCAGCGAGGCGGCTGCCTGGCCGGCGGTCAGGGCGGCGACGGCAGTGCGGAGGATCGCGCGCGGCAAGTAATCCGGAGCGGACTGGAGATTGTGCAAGAGGACGAAATCGGCCCGGCGTTTGGCGCCGTCGAGGCTGCCGTCGGCCCAGCGCCCGAGGCGCGCGAGCAGATGGCTCTTGCCGATGCCGGCTTCTCCCCAGAGAACGGCGCCGACGCCGCGGCGGCTGCGCAGTGCCTCCTCGGCCAGGTCGGTGAGACGCCGAAAGATGTTGCCGTGGACCGACGCCACGTCCGGACTGGTCGGCGCTGCCGGGCCATTGACGCGATTGTCGATAAAGGGATTGGCAGCGAGGACGCGCTCGAAGACAGCTTCCGGTGCGCCGCCAGGGCCGGTCACGGGCTGGTCTCGTTGGTTATCGAGGTCCGGAATCATGATCCAATTACGATAACGGACGCCGCGGCGGAATGCACGGCGTTTTTCGCGCTCGATTGCCGCTTGCGGCTTCGCAGCGTCGGACCGCTAAGCCGCAAGCGGCAAACGGCTCCATATACCAGAATTGTTGGAGAGGACGTTGCATGGCGACAACCCCACAACCCGCCCGCCCCGAGGAATGGCCGGCCGCGTTCCGGTTGCTCTTCCGCCACTACGAGGAGATCGACCGCGCCGGCCGCATTGACAATGCCATCGCACTACTCGAACGCGGCGACCTGAACCCGGACGGCGTCTTGGTGCTGCGGCACCGGAGCGAAATCACCGGCGTCCTGACCTGTCTCCCTTTGCCCGGTGCCCTGGCGCTCGTTTGGCCGCCGCAATGTACGGACGGGGTGGACCAGACTGAGGGCGAGGACCGCCTGCTTCAGCACGCCGCAGACTGGCTGCGCGGCCGCGGCAGCAAGATGGCTCAGTCGCTTTTTCCGCCGGACGCGATCTTCGGTACGAAGGCGCTCGAGCGCAACGGTTTTGTCCACCTCACCCATCTCGGGTATCTGCGGCACACTCTCGACCTTTCTCCACACATTCTCGGCACACCGGCCCGGCTCGAGTTCGCGACCGTCGAGGCCGAGCCTGCCTGTTTCGCCGACACGCTCATGCGCTCTTACGAAGGAACCCTCGATTTTCCGGAAGTCAACGACCTGCGCTCGGCGGAAGAGATCCTCGACGGTCACCGCTCCGAGGGCTTATACGATCCGAACCATTGGTGGCTGGCAAAGGCAGACGGCCGTCCGGTCGGAGTTTTGCTGACGGCAGTGACGCCGGATTCGGAGGAATGGGACGTGGCCTATGTCGGGGTCGTACCCGAAGCGCGGCGCCGCGGCTTCGGCAAGGAATTGATGCTCAAGGCGTTGACCGAGGCCCGTGCCGCCGACGTGCCCGGCGTCACTCTCTGCGTGGACGGCCGCAACCACCCCGCAGCGAAGCTCTACCGCGAACTAGGGTTTAGTTCCTACGATCGCCGCGAGGTGTACCTGGCGATTTGGCGCTAGTGTTTACGTTTCGCGAAACGCAAACAATCCCCTCAATTGAACTTGCCGTTTACGCGGATCGCAACGATTGTGTGAGTCGCGCGCAACCGTGCCGACAAGTTCGGGAAAACCGGTAGATTCATTCTTCATCTCTCGTTCGTCGTCCAATCTTCTGGTCGGCCGCTTGGCAAGATTGCGGCCTCGGTGTAGCTTTGAGAACCTGCGCCGCAACGGAATCGCTTGACTCACTCAACACGTTTTCCGAAGACGTTCGGCCTAACTGAGCCACGCGCCGGACATGCCCGCGTAGTCCGGTGACCGGACTCCACACAACTTGGATTGACCGACCGAGCGAACTGAGGATGGCCGTGACGCTCTCCGACCGCGATCTGCTGAAGGACTTTGTTGCGACCGTCGCCGATCGTGTCGGTCAGGCGCGCTACAATCTTTGGTTTGCCGGCCACACGAAGTTCCGTCTCGAAGGCGCTCATCTGACCGTCGGTGTGCCGAACCGGCATTTCGAGGAATGGCTCCAGAAGACGTTCGGCGTGGTGATGACCGCTGCCGCCCGCGAAGTGTTCGGCCGAGCGCTGGAAGTGCGGTACGCCGTCGAGCCGGACCTGTTCCGCGAAGACCGCGGCGCCCAGGCTCAGCTGCAACAGGGTAAACTTCCGCTCCCGCAAGCGATCCCCCCCGTTCTCGAACCGCCAGCCGTTCCTTCCGCCGCGCGCAAACGCGCGGGTGCTTCCGAAGCGCTACCCATCCCGCAACCAGCGCCCGACGCCAAGCGGATGCCGTCGGCGGCACGGTCGCGGCGCTGGCACAAGCTGAGTGAGTTTATCGTCGGCGCCTGCAATCGCGTGGCCTTCGCGGCGGCGATGAGCATGATCGAGGAACCCGGCGAGGGCGTGAACCCCCTGGTGCTGCACGGCCCCGTCGGCACCGGTAAGACGCATCTGCTCGAGGGAATCTACGCTGGCCTGCGCCGCGCCCGGCCCGACTGGCGCGTGCTGTACGTCACCACGGAAGACTTCACCAACCGCTTCGTCACCGCGATGCGGCTGAACAAACTGGGTAGTTTCCGCAAACATTTCCGCGAATGCGACGCTCTCCTCGTCGATGACCTGCACTTCCTGGCGACGAAACGGGCGACGGCCGAGGAGTTCCTGCACACCTTCGACGTGCTCCATTCCGATGGCCGGCAGATGGTGCTGACGAGCGATTGCCACCCGCGCCTGGCCGACGATTTCACCGCGGAGTTGACCGACCGGCTGCTCGGCGGCGCCGTCTGGGGATTGACGCCGCCGGATGCCGAGACACGCCTGAATATCCTGCGCGCCAAATCCCAGAAGGAGGGCGGCCCCGCGGTCCCGGAAGAAGTGATGCGCTACCTCGCCGGCCAGCTGCGCGGCAACGTGCGCGAGCTGGAAGGCGCGCTGCATAGCGTCCGCCATTACAGTCGCGTCACTGCCCGGCCGATCGACCTCGCACTGGTGCGCGAGGCGCTGGCTGAGCTGTTACGCCATGCCGTGCGCGTCGTTCAGGTCGCCGACGTGGAGCGCGTCGTCTGCGCGGTGCTGAAACTCGACGCCGGGGCGATGCAGTCGCGGGCGCGAGCCTGGGCGATCAGCCACCCGCGCATGCTGGCGATGTACCTGGCCCGCAAGCACACGACTTCTGCGTATAGCGAGATCGGCGGCCATTTCGGCGGCCGCAATCACAGCACCGTCGTCGCGGCGGAAAAGAAGGTGCGGCAGTGGTTGCAGGAGGACGCGGAGCTGGCCCTCGGCGAACGGCGGGTGAAGGTGCGCGAGCTGGTCGAGCGCGTCGAGCGGGATTTACTGCGCTGAGCGCCAACGAGCCGCGGCCCTGTGGGGGCGCGGGGGACAGCGCTCCCCCACCGTCGCGGCACCGCGCCAATCAGCCACCAGG
>JBBQPD010000607.1:0-4573 GCA_038331535.1 Gemmatales bacterium
GGCTAACGGGTTTTGTCCGCCAGCCCTAAGGAGCCCGTCTCCGCGCGCATCCGCGGCCGGATGGAGGCGCTACTTGCCTCCGGAGTCTCCACAAGGTGCTGCCAGTCGTCCAGCGACCTCCGCTGACCCAAGGACCGGAGAGAAGCGATGACCCTGACCATAGTGCTGGCCGATGCTCAGCGGATCGTCCGCCAGGGACTGCGGGCTTTGCTGTGGGCCGAGGGAGGAGTGCGCGTCGTGGGGGAGGCGGCTGACAGCCCCGAGGCGGTCCGGCTCGTGGAGCGGCTGCGTCCCAACGTACTCGTGCTGGACTTGATGACGTCAGGACCGGGCGGCCTTGAAGTGGTCCGCCGCCTGGCCGACCGGTCGCCGCAAACCCGTCTCGTGATCCTGTCGATGCACGCCGACACGGCGTTCGTTGCCGAGGCGATGAGGGCCGGAGCCAGCGCGTATGTCCACAAGGATTCGGGCATCGACGAGCTGATGCACGCCATCCGCGAGGTCGCCGCCGGCCGCCGGTTCCTCAGCCCCGCCCTGACCGAACCGCCGCCGCAACCGCGCGTCTCCAGAGCGGCAGCATCGACCGATCCATTCGACACGTTGACGCACCGCGAACGCGAGGTGCTTCAGTTGACCGCGGAAGGAAATAGCGGCGCCGCCGTCGCCCGGCTGTTGTTCATCAGCCCCCGCACCGTGGAGAGCCACCGCGCCAACATGATGCGAAAACTGGGCGTGCGCAATCAAAAAGAGTTGGTGCGCTATGCGACTCAGCACGGTCTGCCGTCCGCGGAACAGCCCGAAGAGGGCCAGGAAGGACACGAAAGCAAAATCCGTAATTCTACGGATAGAGAGCGCGGCAGAGCGCGGTTATAAATGAAACAGAGATCAGGTGTGTTCGAAACTGACTGGGCGACGGTTTCGGGCTGCCTGATCTCTTTTTTTTCCTTTCTACTAACACCACCCACCATAACCTCATCATTTAAGCCACAACCCAATGGGGGAGCGCACCGATAACGGTGGAGGCAGCGCCATGAGTAACATCGAACAGATCGAGTCAGCTATTCTCAGTCTACCGCCAGCGGAGTTCCGTCGCCTTACGGATTGGCTGACCGACCTCGGCCAGAGCCGCTGGGATGAGCAACTTGAACGGGACGTTGCCGGAGGTCGGCTGGATGCGTTGGCAGAGGAGGCGCTCGCCGACTTCGAGGCCGGTCGGACGCGAGAGGTCTGATGCATCGCACGACCCCACGCTTCTGGCGGTGCTACGCGCTGCTGCCTGCGGAGGTGCAGCGGATAGCGGATTAATGCTACGCATTGCTCTGACTCCGCGCACCCGTCGCTCCACTTGAAAAAGGTAGGGAAGTAATGGTCGGTACGGGCTGGCGGGGCCTATCGCGCGTTGGGCGTGGAGATCACGGTGGGCATCCTATGGTTCTGGATCGGGACGCACGCGGAGTACGAGCGTCTGATCGGCACGTGAGCATTCAGTCAAACCAGTCGCTGCACCTAATTCCTGCCTATTTGCCTTGCAGGGGGTTATCAGGGACGTTTCGCAGAAACCTCTTGAAAAATAGGGACTTTCGCCAATTCTACGTGGCAATTGAATTGTAGGCAGAGGGCGTTTACAGGGCCAGCGTTGGCGGAAACCTGGCGGAAAAATGACGTGCCTAAATCGCAGGTTCCCGCGAGGACTATTTCACAGTTGCTCTTGCTTTGTTGAAAGCACTTACCCGGCGGCCAGGAACATGAGGTCTGGGAGTGTCACTCGATCATCGGGTTGTGAACCTCGTCCAGTGCGACCGCTCGGGTACACTGCGACGAGGGATGGTCAAGCAAACGGGAGGTGCTTGAAGAGACATGACCACTGACCGCTGAAAGACATATCGGCAACCCGCGATTCTGTGGTGGGCCGTACCGGCCGTCTTCTCGTCTTCGTGCTTTCGGCAACGTCGATCTGGTGCCTCCTCGCTGAGATCTACGGCGTCTCCTCGATGCGGACGTTCAAGTTCACCTTCGGGAACCGGAAAGTACCACGAGGCGGGCACTCGGAACAACCGGGTGCCCGCCTCGTGGTACTTTCCATCGTCGTTGTCCGTCAGTTCATGCTGAACCGCGAGCGGAGTTTGTCGAGCAGGCCGTCGGCGTCCTGGGGCTTCGTTTCGGGCTCGTCCTTGATGTCGAACAGCTCACGCAGGTGGCCGAGCAGGCGGACCTTGGCGTAGGTTTCCGCCAGGTGTTCGGCCGCCTGGGCTACGCCCGTGGTGACATGCAGCATCACCTCCGGCGACAGCTTGCCCAGCGCCCGGTTGTTCGGCGTGACCTCGCCGCTGATCTGCGGGGTCGCGCCCTCGTCGGTCGTTTCGATGACCGCCTTGACGATGATCTCGGTTTTCATGGCCTTCCATCCTCTCGCGGTGGTTATGGGTCAAAGCTGCCTCGCACGTCTTTATTCTCTCCGGGGCTTTTCCCGGTGCGTGCGAGACCGGCACCGGTAGCCATTGACGCCAACTATAGCAGCCGCCGCAGGCGGTTCGCGGCCACGTGCAGGGAACTGCCGGCGTCGCGGGGATCGACGCTGAACACGATCCCTCCCGGCATCGAGTGGGCGCATTCCAGTTCGCTCAGCCCAATCGCGCCCACCAACAGAACCGCCCGGAACCAGACGTGGGCGATCTCGTGGCAGGCGACCCCGCACAGCGCGCGGAAGTCGCCCTCTTCCCATAGCCCCCCGGCGGGCAGGACCACGGTCCGCCCGTCGGTGAAGGCCTGGGTGCCGCGGACCTCGACCGCCACATCGTTGTCGGTCAACCCGGCGACCCCGTGGGCGAAGGTGCGGATTGCGGCAATGCCGAACGTCGCCATCGGCTTCTCCTCGTTACTGGATCGCCAGCCGGGCCAGTTCGAGGAGGGCCTCGTGCTGGGGGCCGTACTCGTGCGGGTCGCCGACCTTCGGCAACACCACCGCCTTGAACGACTCGAGCAGGTCCTGCGAGCGGTGGTCGGCGTCGGCCCCCCACTGGACGAGGGTCCGCAGGCTGAAGTCGAAGTCGATGGCCCCCTTCCGCCGGGCCTCGCGGATGCTGTTGGCGACCTTCACCATGCGGTGCAGGTCGGCGAGCGTCATCCGGGGCAGCCGGTGACGCAGGACTTCGAGTTCCTTGATCGGCGGCCAGTACGAGCAGTAGATGACGCGGCAGCGGTCCACCAGGGCCTGGTTGAGTTCCCGCGTGCCCTGGTAGCCGGCATTGAAGCAGAAGAAGGCCCGGAAGCCGCCGGCCACGGGGATCAGCTCGCCGGTGGCCGGGATCGACAGAACGCCGTCGTCGTCAAGCACGTTGTTCATCCAGGCGGTGACGCCCGGCCGCCCGAGGTTGGCCTCATCGAGCAGCACCCAGTCGCCGCGTTCGGCGGCGGTGACCACTGGGCTGCGCTGGAAGGTGGAGTTGCCGTCGCGGAGGCCAGGCTCGCCACGGAGTTCTTCCGTGGTAAGGTCGGCGTGAACCTGGATGACGTGCAACTGTTTGCCGTTGCGGGCGGCCAGCGCCTTGATGGCCGTGGTCTTACCCGTCCCCCGAGACCCCATCAGGGCGACGTGGAACCCGCAGGCGGCAGCGGCTTCGAGTTCGTCGAAGAACGGCGGAGTGACGAAGAGCTTTTGACAAGGCGGTCGCTTCGACTCCGAGTTCACGGTGAGTGGTTTCGACGTGTTGCGGCCCTTGAACGGAAGTCCGACACCGACACCATGATGGCAACGATCATGAATCGATGCGTGCCGGAGTCGCACGGGTCAGACGGTCCAGGACGCTCCGCGTGCCTTCACCGCACCGTGGTCGGAACGAAGCCGGGAGAATGGCCGGTGTCGAATACCACCGGCCATTCTCCCAAGGTAAATGATGCGATGCGTGATCGTCTGCGGAAGCAAGGGGTTTGACGACTCCGACCTGTTGACCCGGGAACTCGATGCCTTCCTGGGCGGCGACCGCTCGGGCGTTGTCATCCTGTCGGGGACCGCTCGCGGGGCCGACGCCCTCGGCGAGCGGTACGCCGTGGAGCGAGGCATTCCGGTCGAGCGATTCCCGCCCGACTGGCGACGCTTCGGCCAGGGGGCCGGTCTCATCCGCAACGGCCAGATGGTAGAGCGGGCCGACGCGGTGCTGGCGTTCTGGGACGGGGCTTCCCCCGGAACGGCCGACACCATTCGCAAGGCCCAGGCCGCCGGCCTACCCGTCACCGTGGTCCAGTTCCACCGCAAGTCACCGGTCGCGTCCGGTCCAGCGTCCGGAGAATATCCCACATCGAACGTGCCGCCTGGCGAATACCCCGTAATCGCCTTCTGCAATGTGAGCGCGCCTTACGGCTGGCTGGGCAACATGAGCCCGCACCCGATCGAGGCCGATGGGGTGGTGTGGCGCACCGCCGAGGCGCTGCACTGCGCTTCGACCACGACGAGATCCGCCAGGCCAAGTCTCCGATGTATGCTAAAATGGTGGCGGCCAGAAACTGCTCCCCTATGGTGGTGGCTCCCCGATCGGCCCAGGACATGGCCAACATGAACGCCGTGTTGCGGCTGAAG
>JBBQPD010000608.1:0-4570 GCA_038331535.1 Gemmatales bacterium
CCCTCCGAAGACTCGACCTGGCGAACTGTGCCGTTCAAGGCGATGGCTTGCAGCACATCGGCGCGTTGACCGGTCTGCGGGAGCTCAACCTGACATTAACACCGGTCAAGGATGACGCCCTGAAACACCTCGGCGGCCTGACCGAGCTGCGTACCCTGGGGCTGGCCTCGACCCAGTGTAACGGCACCGGGTTCCAGTATCTGCAAGCCCTGAAAAAGCTGGAGAGCGTCAACTTCCATTTCACCCCTCTCAACGACGATGGGCTGCGGGCGATTGCCCAGGTCCCCATCTCGGGGCGCCTGTGGTTCGCCCATACCCGGTTCACCGACCAGGGAGCCGCCAGCCTGAAAAACCTGACGCAACTGAAACGCTGTGGCCTTGGCAGCACGGCCAAAGGCAGTTCCGGCGAAGCCGTGGCCGCACTCGCGAAACTGCCTCTCGAAGACCTCGCCTTGCTCGACAACCAGGCGTCACCGGTCGGCCTGGCCCACGCCACGAAAATTGCCACCCTCCGCCGGCTGGACGTTTCGCATGCCCCGACCGTGAAGGATGAGTCGATGCAGTCAGTGGCTCAGATGCCGGCGCTGGAAGAATTCAAGCTCGGCAGCGCCCAGGTGACCGACGACGGCCTCCAGTTGCTGGCCGCCTCCAAATCGCTCAGGAAACTATCGCTCAGTGGCCTGAAGCGTATCACTCCCATGGGAATTGAGAAGCTTCGCAAAGCCCAACCCAAATGGATGATTGAAGTCAACTAAGCATACCAACCCGAAGCGTGAGCGAGGATCCGCCTCAAGCTCTCGCTAACGCTTCGGGTTGGTATGGTGACCGAAACAGGAACTCACCATGGCCAACATTCTCTCGCAACACTGGCTTCTGAGCCGCCGGCACGTTCTCCGAGGCCTCGGTGTCTCGCTGGCTCTGCCCCTGTTCGATTGCATGAGGCCGCTGCTCGCTGCCGACAAGGCTTCGCGGCCGAAACGAAGCGTCTTCATCTACCTTCCCAACGGCGTCAACACGGCCGCCTACGAAATGACCACGGCGGGGCCGGATTACAAGCTGTCGAAACCGCTCGCCGCCCTGGAAAAACACCGCAAGGTCATCACGCCGATCAGCGGCCTGCACCACCCGCACGGTCTGGGCCATCACCACAACTGCGGCACCATCTGGCTGACCGGGGGCAAGATCGGTCCATCGGAACGCAACACAATCTCCGTCGATCAACTCATGGCTCAGGTGACCGCGCCGCAAACGCGCTACTCGTCCATCGAACTGAGTAACCAGGGACACTCGCTGGCCTACAGTGCCGTCGGCATCGGGCTTCCAGCACAGGCGAGTCCCGGCGTTGTGTTTCGGGACATGTTCACGGAACCGCAAGGCGGCATCGCCAAACAGCGGCGCGGCTTGCAGCGTCGAGCCAGCATTCTGGATGCGGTTCTCGAGGAATCCAATTCACTCGGCAACAAACTGGGCAAGGACGACCGCGGCCGATTGGAACAGTATCTGACCTCCGTTCGTGAAGTCGAGGTTCGCACCCATCGCTCCGACAAATGGCTCGACACGCCGCGGCCGAAAGTCGATCCCGCGGTGCAGGCGCAACTGAATCGCGATGTCGGGTTGGAACGCCTCGGCGAATATCTGCGCACGATGTACGACATCATCGTGCTGGCATTCCAGACCGACATGACCCGCGTGGCGACATTCAGCACGGGCAACGAGGGACAAGGCCCCGCCGTCCCCGAGATCGGCGTCAAGCAAGACCGGCATTCGCTGTCGCACCACAACGCCAACCCGAAACTCATGCAGGATTTGCTGGATAGCGACTCCTTCAATATCAAGCAGTTCAGCTACTTCCTCGACCGCTTGAGTGAAGTGAAGGACGCCGACGGACCATTGCTCGACACGACGATGGCCCTGTACGGCAGCGGCATGGCGTACGGTCACAGCCACGGTAACGCCAGCCTGCCGATCATCCTCGCCGGCGGTACACAGCTCGGCCTGAAGCACGGCAAGCATGTTGACTTCAATCTCACCAGGGACTTCAAGGGTTACGACAAACACCCGGGCATCTACTTCAATCCGGTCAACGGCAAGGCGATTCTCAGCAATCTGCTGCTGACGATGGCCCAGAAGATGGACGTGAAGACCGAGAAATTCGCCGACAGCAACGGCACCATCTCGGAGGTGCTGGCGTGAGACATCACATCCGGCTATACGGTTGCATCGTCGCGCTGGGTAGCTGCGCGACGGCCGTCTTCACTTTCGCCCAGGAGAAGAAGGAGCCGCCAGCCTCTTCAGTCCAGGCCCCCAAGGATGCCGTGGCGAGACCTCCAAGGTTTCCGTCGGCCGACGGGGCGAAGTATTTCTCCGGCGAACTGGTGTTTGTCGATGCGGTCAATCGCCGGGGCGCTTTGCGGCTCGATGGCGATGGCCCTCTGCATTACTTCGCGATGCTCCCCTACGGCATGATCGGCTACAACGGCGCGCCCGCGGAACTACGCGACGTGCCGCACGGCACCCACATGCACGGCTACTTTCACCCGCCGCCTGCCGGTGAGGAAGAGACGATCCCCGCGCACCAGCGCGGGTCGCACAACCACGCGATCACGCTCGAAGACGATTTCAGTTATTACCAACGCCGGGGGCAAGCGTGGAAGATCGTGTCGATCGACGTGAAGAAGGGAAAACTGGACGTTGCCCCAACGGGGAAGCTCGTGAAAGATGGCATCAACGGAAAGCACACCTTCGACATCGATTCCGTCACCCGTATCTGGAAAGAACGGAAACTCGTCGATCTGGACAGCCTCGTGCCCGAGCAAACGGTCCAGTTGAATCTCAGTTGGTGCCAGGGCACCGAAAACAAGGAGTTCATCGTCACCGACGTCTGGCTCGATGAAGAGAGTCGCAAGTTCGCCACGGAATTGCAGCGACGCCGACATGTGCGCTATCAGCAGCAGCGCTGGCTGCCAGGCTGGATCGATCACGTAGAGCATTTCGATTACGGCGGTGCGATCATCACCATCACGCTGTTCGGCGGCATGGACCCCTCACTCTATGACGACATGAAGGCCTCACGCGAAACCGGTTACTGGGTCGCCGCGGCCGAGAAGACCCTGCGGACCTGGTTCCATCGAGCGGACCGGAAAGTCGGTCGCGTGCTGGACTGGAAAGAGATCGAGAACCCACCCCTGGGCAGCAGCGGCATTACATTGCGCCTGAAGTTCACCGAGGTGCTGGAAGGCTATCGGCCGGGCCGTTGCGTTCGGCTCAAATGCGATCGGTGGAAGTTCGTTACCATGCCGTTTGAAGAACGAGTCAAATCGCTGGATGAACAGAAACGATCCGCAACGATGAGTCTGCCGTGAACACGCCAAGAGTGGGATCCTTCAGAGGCACTAACTCAATGAGGATGGCAGGAAGACAGGAAAAAGACCTTTGCTGAGGTACCTGCCGCTCTTTTTTTCCTGCCTTCCTCATTCATTCTGTTCGGCAACGGAAAACAGCGATCAATGGCCTCTGCTCGAGGAGAACATGTTGAGACCCGCCAATTGGGCGCCAACGACGGCTGATCGACAACGGCTTCTCTCATTCGAGGGCTACGGTGTCGATAACCCCGATATTATCTTTGTTGGCTTGGAGGAATACTGCACTCCGGATTACGACGGGCAGCGCGATGGCATCTGGATTCGCTGTACCAGTCAGATATTCGCGGCGAAGCGCATAGATAAGAACCAGGCCCGGTCGGCGCTCGCAGGAGTGGGAAGACAGGGTGTTCCGGTCTGGGATGTAATTGCGGCAATCTTGTCTGCGCTAACAGGGCGGCCTTGTCACGAGGAGTGGGATGCGCTCGGAACGCGACCTGCCTCGGAGAAACTCAGCACTTGGCTTACTGAGTTGCGGCCGTTGCCTCGCCCTGGCGTGAAAGCATTCAAAACAACTTATATCCCCGAGTGGTTCAAGCAGGATTACCCCACCAAAGCGGACTTCCGCCGCAAGTCCGTCGATATCTCGGGTCCTCGAATTCAGGCTGCGTTGTCAGGCAGTCCTGCACCCCAATATGCCTTTTTCTACGGCCGGCCAGCTTGTGAGTGGGCCAAGGAATGCCTCTCGCCATTCCTCACCAATCCTTTCGCCGAAAGCGGCGAGAACATCGAAACCGGCAGAACAGTCGGTGGGACGTTGATTGCTCTGACCGGATTCTACAATGGCCAGCATGTAGCTACGGCATTCCGCTGTGAACATATAAAGGCGCTGATGGATTGTCTCTCTTAAGGTGATCTTAGTGGCAATTATGTGCATGGTGTTATTACACTGTTAGGCTCAACTGAAAGGCGAACACTTGAAGCACAGGTTTGTCTTGATTGATTGCGAGAACGTAAACAACCTCTCAGTTGAGGACATCGCGTTCCTCAAGAAAGAAGAGTGCATGGTCAAGTTGTTTCTTGGCGTGCATCAGACACAAATCCGCACCGATTTGGTCGCCGCAATGCTCTCAATTGGTAGTCGCATAGAACTCGTTCATCTGAAAGCGATGGGACCAAATTCGCTGGATATGTTGGTTGCCTATTACATT
>JBBQPD010000609.1:0-4570 GCA_038331535.1 Gemmatales bacterium
CGCCACCGTGCTTGACTATCTTGCCCATAACCCAAACTTTGATGAGCTCTTTGCTGACTACCCTCGTTTGACGTTAGACGATGTGAAGGCCTGCCTCGCTTTCATCCGTAAGCGTGGGCGACACTACGGTGTGTCACTAGCGCCGAACGGGCCCCGTTCGGCGCTAGCGTTGTATGACCGAGGACCGCTAACCCGCTGCGGCGGCTTTCGGCTTCCGTCCCCGCCGCTTCCGGGTACCCGTGCCTTTGGCCGCCGCGGCCGCCATCTGCGCCGCGGTGCGTCGCCGGCGCCGCTGCTTCGGTGCGGCGCTGGACGGTGTGTAGATGTTATCCACCGCCATCTTAAGTTGTTCGAGCTTTCGTACCTCATTCACTAAGCTCATCAGTTGGTCGGAGAGTAGCGAACCAGCTGCCGCCTTCTTGTTCGGGATACCTCGTGGCAAGGGACTTCCTTTCTACGATCGCGTATCAATTGGCATCTTTTGGTCGCTCTTAGTCTTGCATGAAGATGTCTAGTGCGCCATCTCTGCATACGCGTACTCTTAGGAGACGTGCGCTAACGCTATCATGACTGTTGGTGGCACCATATTCTCGCGTCCGTCCGCCAGCGATATCGTTCTGTTGGCGCTACGATATTGCGCATGTCACATCCACCCCCGGCAAGAACGAGACCGAACTACTGATGACGGCTCCCCAAGAGAACGAGAACCGCTGGCTTGCGAGCCGCCCGATCGCCGGGGACGCGTACGACGCTCGCTATGACGAGCGCGCCGCTGCCGGCGAAGACGTGCATGGAGAAGCGACCTGCGTGGAGGGTTTCCATCCTCGGTCCGTGCTCGACGGCGGCTGCGGGACCGGCCGCGTCGGCCGCGAGTTGGCGCGCCGCGGCCTCGACGTCGTCGGCGTGGACATCGATGCCGAGATGCTGGCGACCGCCCAGCGTAAGTCACCCGACGCGACGTGGCACCTCGGCGACCTCGCGACGCTCGACCTCGATCGTCGATTCGACGCGATCGTCCTCGCGGGCAACGTCATGATCTTCCTCGCTCCGGGCAGCGAGCCAGCGGTCGTCGAGAACATGCGGCGCCATCTTGAGCCCGCAGGCGTCCTGATCGCCGGATTCCAGCTTATGCGGGGCCGGCTCGCGCTCGACCGGTACGATGCGCTCGCGTCGGCCGCCGGGCTGCGTCTCGCGGAGCGATGGGCAACCTGGGATCACGATCCGTGGCAGCCCGGGTGCGATTACGCCGTCTCGGTGCACCGTCTGCCGTCAGCGTAGGCGCGGCAGGTGGTCGCTCGTCGCCCCGCGGTTCAGTCGATCGTGTGCTCGCGTCGATGCTCGATGAGCTCGCGGCAGCCGCCGTCCTTGACCTCATACACCCGCGTGGCGACGCGTTCGAGAATCGCGGGGTCGTGGCTGGCGCAGATGATCGTGCCGTCGTACTTCTCGAGCGCCTCGATCAACTTCCGCCGCGTCGTCCGGTCAAGGTGGTTCGTCGGCTCGTCCAGTAGCAGCACGTTGGTCGGCTGGATGAGAAACTTCGCCAGCGCCACGCGGCTGCGCTCACCGCCCGACAGCACCGCCACCGTCTTGAACACGTCATCGGCCCGGAAGAGAAACTGCCCCAGCACCGTCCGCAGGCGGACATCCGGCTCCGACGTCGCGACGGACCGCACCTCCTCCAGCACGGTTGCGTTGCGGTCGAGCACTTCGTCCTGATGCTGGTCGTAGTACTGCTTGCGCGCCCGCTCGGACCAGCCGACGCGGCCGTGGCTCGGCTCAATGATCTCGGCGGCGATGCGCAACAGCGTGCTCTTGCCGCTCCCGTTTGGCCCGACGAGCACGACGCGCTGGCCGCGCTCCACCAGCAGATCGACATCGATCAGCACGACGTTGTCGTCGTACGCGTGCCCGATGCCTTCGAGGACGAGCACCTCGCGTTCCGTCCGCCCGCTGGCGCTGAACTGGAAATGCACTTCGGCATCCTTGCGCGTGCGCTCGACGCGTTCAATCTTTGCGACAGCCTTCTCGCGGCTCTTTACGGCAGTCGCCTTCGACGACTTCGCGCGGAATCGCTCAATGAACCGCTCCTGCCGGTCAATCTCGCGTTCCTGCCGAGCGGCGGCGCGATCCTGCTGCTGCAGCTTCTCAGCCTTCTGGCGCTGGAACTCGCTGTAGTTGCCGGTGTAGCTTTCGACCCGCCCGTCGCGCAGGTCGAGGATGCGCGTCGCGACGCGGTCGAGGAACTCCGCGTCGTGGGTGACGATGAGGAGCGTCCCTTTGTACTTCGTCAGCTCTTCCGCCAGGAATTCGCGAGCGGCGACGTCCAGGTGGTTCGTCGGCTCGTCGAGCAGGATGTGGTCCGGGCGCCGGACGAGGATCTTCGCGAGCGCGATGCGCATCTGCCAGCCCCCGCTGAAGTCGCCGCAGAGCTTGTCGCGATCCTCCGTTGCGAAGCCAAGACCACTCAGCACGCGGCCGATGTGGGCGTCGATGCGGTAGCCGTCCAGCGCCTCGAATTGCTCGAACAAGCTGCCTTGCTCGTCGATGAGGGCGCCGATATCGCCGTCGTTGCGCTCGATGCCGCCGGCCACCTCATGCAGGCGCCGGTCGACCAGCCTTGCTTCCGGGAACGCCGTCCACATCTCGTCTACCAACGCCCGTGCGGGGTCGTGACCGGCCTGCTGCTTCAGGAAGCCGAGGCTACCGCCGCGAGACCCCGCGGCGCCTTCATCTGGGCTGTCCTCGCCGGCAAGCAGCCGCAGGATCGTCGACTTCCCAGCGCCGTTCGGGCCGACGATGCCCAGGCGCTCGCCCGCGCTCGCGATGAAGGTGACATCATCGAGCACATCGACGCGTCCGAACGATTTGGCTACGTGTTCGCAGTACAGCATCAGGCATCATGGTAGCAGCAGCAGAATCCGGCACCCGATTGGCGTAGTCGCGGCGGAGGGCGCAGCGCGGGACCGTGAGTCCGCTATTTCTCCGATCAGGCGATTGAACGACATCGGCGCTTAGTGCACATAATGCGTGTCCATCGCCGCCGCTCTGTCGTGACATGTGCCGCCCTTCAGTGCGTCTCGTCACACTCCCTCACGTGTCGGCGTGACAGAATGCGCGCTGAATACAGACGGACGCCGGAGAGGATTTGGCATTGGTTAAGTCGCCGGGTGAGGACGGGCCCGCCAACAACGGGGGCGAGCTAGCGTCCAGCCAACTCTTTCACAAACTTTCGGCAGAGGAGCTGCTCCAGGCGGAACGCCTCACGCAGGCACGGACGTGTCCGGCGGGGCTCATTCTCTATAGTCCCGGCGATCCGGCCGACTGGGTCTTCCTCCTCAAACGGGGCGGCGTGCGGCTATACCGGATCGCGCCCAGCGGCCGCCGCGTGGTCATCGATATGCTTTCCGATGGCGCCGTCTTTGGCGAAATGGCGCTGGTCGGGCGCATGGTGTACGACACCTTCGCCGAGGCCTCAGAGGACTGCACGCTCGCGGTGATCGCGCGGGCGGATATTGAGAACCTGATGGCTACGCAACCGACCATCGGGATGAATCTGTTCGACATCATCGGCCTGCGCTTGCTCGTTGCAGAGGACGTCATCGAACGGCTGGCGCATCCCGCCATCCCCTCACGGCTCGCGTCGCTGTTGCTCGCGGTGGTGGACGCAAACGGCGAAGTGCGCGGTCTATCGCACGGCGATCTTGCCGACCGTGTCGGCGTGCGTAGAGAAACGACCACGCGCGTACTGAATGAACTGCGGACTGCGGGCGTGATCGCGCTCGCTCGCGAACGGATCCGCATACTTGACGCCCCACGTCTCGAATCGATCGCGGCCGCCGACTAACCGCCGTCACCCGCCTGCGGCAAACTTGACGGCGCGCCGTCACAGTTGTGTCCTCAAACGATGTCGCCATGTCCCGCCTTCGCGACAATGGCTCTACAGCACCTGTTCATGTGCGTTTCATCACCAAACCGCTTCCAAAACGCTCGCGACACTCTCAATAGCCCTTGGCGGCAGTATCTCCGTGCGACGACCTTAGCGCCGTTACCGAGACCGCTTGGGAAGTCGCAGTAAAGGAAGAGACCATGGTACTGAACGAGAGCCCACGACGCGGAGGCGTTCCAACAAGGGGCATCGGCTCCGGCAAGAACGCAACAGGCCGCGGCCGCGGGGGATCGCTGCTTGCGATACTCGGCATCGCCGGTGCGGCTCTGCTCGTGCTGAGCGCGTGCTCGGGTGGGTCATCATCCGCGCAGGATCAGACACCGACGCTCCCGACGGTGGCGGCGATTGAGACGCCCCAGCAGGACGCGCTACCGACCGCAGCGCTCACACCGTTAGCGGGTGGCGCCGAGCAGCCGACCGCTACCACACCGGCACTCACACCCCTCGCGGGCGGCGCCGCGCAGGCCGCGCCGACTGCGCCGGCCGTGCCCGGCAACGCGCAGCCGGTCCGCCCGAACATCGGCTCGGACATCCCGCTGACCTACTTTGGCCCGCCGGCATCCGGCATCTCCGACGACGAGCGGTCCCGCGCGCTCGTCGGCCCAGCGCTGCTGCTCCAGG
>JBBQPD010000610.1:0-4568 GCA_038331535.1 Gemmatales bacterium
GTCCTTGCCCTCGTCCTTGTACTAGGCCTCATCTGTATCTCTGCGGGAGTCCTGAGCCTTGCATCAGCAACGTCCTCAATGTTGCTATTGTCCTTGACCTTGTCCTTGACCTTGTCCTTGTCCTTATCCTTGACCTTGTCCTTGTCAGTCTCGCGTACCGGCAGGTGAATTTCTTTCAGCTTCTTGCCGGCCTTGTCGGCGTAGACGAGCGTGACCTCGTTGCCGACCGCCACCCGGTCGTCCTTCAGGCCTTCCTTGCTGACGCCGCCGCGCGGGCCGATGAACGACACGTCCTCGCCGATGACCAGTTCCAGCTTCTTTTTGTCTTCCGTCATGACCGTCAGGATTTTCTTGTCCAGATCGATCTTGACGATCTTGGCCGTCGTGCCGTCCGGTTTGTCTTTGTCCTTCGCGTCCTTCGGATCGGCAGCGAAGAGAGCGCCGACGGACACGAGCACGACCAATCCACACGCCTTGCGCCACATGGGATGCTTACCTCGGGTGACTAGTGACGGAACCGGAGCCGGACCTCCCTGGCTTCTCGGTCCCGCGCTTTGATTATGCGAGTCGGACCGCTGCTGTCAAGCATTTGCCGGCCTCATGGGGCAGACTTTTCCTTGCTCCTTGACTCCGATTCAATTACGCTGCATGAACGAAGATCGTACACGACCGTCCCCCACCCGGGCTTCGCCTCCGGTATTGAATGGACCGTCCCATGTCCGAACGTCAGCTCTGCTCCAGCGCGGCTCCCCCCGAAGCAGTCGATGCGCTGCGCCGGAGCGAGGCCCGCTTTCGCAGTCTGTTCGACTGTTCTCCGGACGCCATCTTCGTCGAAGACTTCAACGGCGTCGTTCTCGACGTGAACCCGGCCGCCTGCCGTCTGCAGGGGTTGCCGCGCGAACGGCTCGTCGGACTCAGTGTCTACGACCTGACACCGACTAACCAGCGCGACGCTCTCGCCCGCGGCTTCGGCCGCTTGGTGCGCGGCGATCTGCAATTCATCGAAGGCTATTCCTGGCACGTCGATGGCCGGGCCATTCCGGTCGAGCTGCACGTCAACCGCTTCGAGTACGGCGGCGTCCCCGCCCTGCTGCTCATCGTCCGCGAGCTGACGGAACGCCGCCGTGTCCAGGGGCAGCTGGAGAAACTGTCGCGCGCGGTCGAGCAGACCGCGGACGGCGTATTCATCACCGACCGCAATGGCCTGATCGAGTATATCAACCCGGCCTTCGAGCAGATGACCGGCTACAGTCCCGAGGAAGCCGTGGGACAGACGCCGCGGCTCGTGAAGTCCGGCCGGCATGGGGTCGAGTTTTACCAGCGTCTGTGGGAGACGGTCCTCGCCGGCCGCACGTTTCGCTCGACGCTGACCAACCGCAAAAAAGACGGCGAATTGTGCTACGCCGACGTGACCATCACTCCGCTGAAGGACGTCCGGGGCGCGGTCACGCATTTCGTCGCCACCTGGAAGGACATTACCGAGGCGAAAGAGGCGGAAGAGGAGTTGCGCCGCAGCCGCGAGCGTTTCGAGCTGGCGGTGGCGGGCTCCGGCGATGGTATCTGGGACTGGGACGTGACGAGGAACGAGGTATTTTTTTCGCGGCGCTGGAAGCAGATGCTCGGCTACGCGGAAGATGAGATCAGCCCCCAATTCATCGAGTGGGAGAACCGCCTGCACCCCGACGACCGTGAACGAGCGCTGGCCACGGTCAAAGCCTATCTCGACGGACAGCTGCCGGAATACGAGTTGGAACACCGGCTGCGCCACAAGGACGGCGGCTATCGCTGGATTCTGACGCGCGGCGTCGCCCTGCGTGACGCCGACGGCCGGCCCTACCGCATGGCCGGCTCCCACACCGACGTCACCGATCGCAAGAAGGCCGAAGAAAAGTTGCGCGCGGCACAACGGGCAGCGGAGGAAGCCAACCGCGCGAAGAGCGAATTCCTCGCCAACGTCAGCCACGAGCTTCGCACCCCCCTCAACGGCATCCTCGGCATGACGGACCTCGTGTTGGGTACGACCCTGGCCGACGAGCAGCGCGAGCACCTGCAGCTCGTGAAGGTCTCGACCGCTCACCTTCTCGCCGTCATCAACGACCTGCTCGACTTCTCGAAGATCGAAGCGGGCCGACTGGAGCTTGTCCCGGCTCCGTTCCGGGTGCGTGCCTCCCTCGCGGGGACGATCAGCGCGCTCGCGGTCCAGGCACGCGCGAAGGGATTGGATTTCCACTGCGACGTTCAACCTGCCGTACCGGACCGTCTGGTCGGCGACTGGCCGCGCCTGGCGCAAGTCCTCGTCAACCTGATCGGCAACGCGATCAAGTTCACCGAAAAAGGCGCAGTCTTCGTGGAGGTTGGTCTTGCCGCTTGCGGCTTAGCGGCTTCGTCCGCTAAGCCGCAAGCGGCGGTCGAACTCCAATTCCTGGTGCGCGACACGGGCATCGGTATCCCGGCAGCGCAGCTGCGGCGTATCTTCGATCCCTTCGTTCAGGCCGACAGCTCGACCACGCGGCGCTACGGCGGCACGGGGCTGGGCTTGTCGATCGCCGCCAAATTGGTCGAGATGATGGGCGGCCGCATTGAGGTCGAGAGTACACCGGGCCGCGGCAGTACGTTTCGTTTCACGGCAGCGCTGCCGACGGCGCCTGTCGAGTCCGAAAAAGCAGCAACGCCGTCGGACCACGACGCACGAGCGCCGTCCTCGGCGCAGCCGCTGCGCTTGCTCATCGCCGAGGACCATGAGATCAACCAGCGCGTTTTGACCGCGCTGCTGAGTCGCATGGGACACAAGTCGGTGGTGGCGCCCAACGGCCGGGCGGCACTGGAACGGCTCGCGAACGAGACGTTCGACGGCGTGCTGATGGACGTGCAAATGCCGGAATTGGACGGGCTGCAAGCCACCGCCTGCATTCGCGCCGCTGAAGTCGGCACGGACCGACATCTCCCCATCGTCGCGCTGACGGCCCACGCGATGACGGGCGACCGCGAGCGTTGCCTCGCGGCCGGAATGGACGGCTACCTGTCCAAGCCGATCAATCCCGACGCCCTGGCCCACGCGCTGGAAACTTTTATAGCCCCGCCGCGCGATCGCGCCCGCCGCAATTCGACCTCTACTGCGGAAGAAACGAACTCTTCTTCCCTCAGTCCTCAGTCCTCAGTCCTCAGTCCTGCTCCCTTCGACCGCCGTGCCGCCCTGGAGCGAACCGGCGGTGATGCCGCACTCCTGGACGAATTGATCGGAATCTTTCTCGACAACGGCGCTCAATGGGTGCAGGATATTCGAGGTGCCCTCGCCGCCAACAACGCCCCACTGGCGCGCCGGTCGGCTCACCTGCTTCGTGGGGCGGCCGCCACCCTGGCCGCGGTCGAGGTGGCCGAGGCGGCACAAGGTTTGGAAGAACGCGCCGCTCGCGACGATCTGAGTTCCACCGCGGATGCCCTTAGCGCTATCGAACAAGCTCTGGCCCGGCTCACGGACGCTCTCCGCTCCGCCGGCCATACATCTCGGGAGGTCCAGTCATGAGTTCCCCCAGTGCCCTCGCCGGACGAAACGTGCTCGTGGTGGATGACTCGGCCATGGATCGCCATTTGGCCGGCGCCATCGTGCAAAAACTGGAAGGCTGGCGGGCCACGTTCGCCGGCAACGGCGTCGAGGCGCTGGCGAGCATGGCCCGCGAGACGCCGGACCTCGTGCTCACCGACATGCTCATGCCCGAGATGGACGGCCTCGAGCTGGTGCAGGCGATCCGCAGCACCTACCCGATGGTTCCTGTCATCCTCATGACGGCCCACGGCAGCGAGGACATCGCCATTCAGGCGCTCCAGAAAGGCGCCGCGAGCTACGTCCCAAAAAAATGCCTCGCGCGCGATCTGCCCGAGACCGTCGAGCAGGTCATCTCCGCCGCGCAAACCACGCGCAGCCAGCAGCGCATCCACGACAGCCTGCAAAGTCTGGAGACGCAATTCGTTCTGGAGAACGACACGTCGCTGATCCCCTCGCTGGTCAATTTCCTCGAAGAGGGCATGGCGCGAGTAAAAATGTGCGAGCCGAGCGGCCTCGTCCTCCTGGGCGTCGCCTTGCACGAGGCGCTGACGAACGCCATTTTCCACGGCAACCTGGAGCTAAGCTCGACGCTCAAGGAGACCGACGAGAAGCTCTTCTATCAGCTCGCCAAGGATCGGGTGAAGCAGGCGCCGTACGCCGAGCGCCGCGTCCATGTCCTTGCCCGCCTCAACCGCGACGAAGCGGTCTTCTCGATCCGCGACGATGGGCCGGGTTTCGACCCTTCTCTGTTGCCCGACCCGACCGACCCGAGCAACCTCGGCAAAGTGAGCGGCCGCGGCTTGCTGCTGATCCAGACGTTCATGGATCACGTCGAACACAACGAAACCGGCAACGAAATCAAGATGGTCAAACGCCGTTGAAGGCTTCAGGAGCCGCGGGCGGGCCTAACCGGGACACAAGCCCGGAAAATAAGGGCGGGGCCCCGGGCGGGCAAAACCCGAAGGAGGGCGGCGGGGCGGGGGCGAAAGGAAAGCCCCCCAGGGCCGCGCAAAAATAAACCGCA
>JBBQPD010000611.1:0-4567 GCA_038331535.1 Gemmatales bacterium
GGACACGGCGGTCATTCTACCGCATCCGTGGCCGAATTGCCGCTGGCGTCTTAGCGGAGCCTGCCCGCTAAGTGTCTGTCCCGTAAGTAGAGGCTACGAGCCGCGACCGGTAGGGGGCGTTGGCGGTACGCTACGAAAAACGCTCCCTAACGGTCGCGGCTCGTAGAAAACAACCCCTTCCGAGCCAGACTCTCAGTGCATATTTTCAGAAACGACTCCTTGCTCTCCCATCTACGGTTTCTACAATCTTAGACGGAGATCACGCACCTCGGAGGTACCTACCATGGCGAAGAAAGCTCAGTCCTCGGCTCAAGAGAACTCTACCCATCCCAAGGCAGACAGTGAGAGTATCCAAGGATACTTCCGCCGCATCTTCCACGAAAAACCCAAGCTCCTCAAGGAACGGAGCAACGACGAGCTTCTCGCCCGCTGGCTCGCCGATCACCCTTCGGAAAAAGAGGTTCCGAAACGCGTCAAGTCGGGGCTGGCGAACCTGAAGAGCGTGCTGCGCAGCAAGGGACGAAAAAAGAAGGCCGCCAAGGCGGCACGCGTGGAAGCGGCCTCTCCCCTCGCAAGCAAACCGCGTCCTTCGGCCCTCAAGAGCAAGTTCGAAACGCTCGAAGAGCAGATCGACGAATGCCTGACCTTCGCCCGTTCTCTCGACCGCGAAGGCTTGGAACACGTTATCAATCACTTGCGGCAGGCCCGCAACGCGGTAGTCTGGAAGATGGGGCAGTGAGGACGCGCCGCCTCGTCTATTCGTACTGGAGACCCGCATTCTTCGCTCACCACAGGTCCGTTTTGGCTCGGCGGACCAACTCCGAGAATAACCGAAATCGTCCTCCGTTCACAGGTTTCCTCCCGTGCCTGGATGGAGAGACTGGTTTTTCCCACAATGGAGTACGGAGTGTTGGCTCACGCAGCCGTCTACGATTGCAACAGCTGTGGAGCCTGTTGCGTTCAGCACGGCACGCACGATGGCTCTGCTTACGTCTACCTCGACCGGATCGAGGCGCGGCGAATGAGGCGCCTCGGCCTTCCGGTCCTGGAGGCAGAGTTTGCCGCTCTCTGTTTGGGGGCACGTCCCCATCGGGGGGCGGGAGGGAAGCCTGCCTGTGTG
This sequence comes from Gemmatales bacterium, assembly GCA_038331535.1. Taxonomy (GTDB): domain Bacteria; phylum Planctomycetota; class Planctomycetia; order Gemmatales; family Gemmataceae; genus JBBQPD01. The sequence continues at coordinate 1,121 of JBBQPD010000611.1, forward strand.
GCATTTGCCGGTGAGATGGGCGTAGCGTGCGGCTGCTCCATTTATCCGCATCGGCCCACGGTCTGCCGCGAGTTCGAGGTCGGAGAGCAGCTATGCCAGGAGGCGCGCCGGCACGCGGGGCTACCTATTTAATGTCCTGCTCCGCCAAGCGCTCGCGGGCGCACTATTTGCATCGATTCGGACGAAGAAATCATTGGAGGTGCATCATGGCCGACGACCGAAGTTCGACGAACGACGCAGAGAAGGATGCGCGGACTGGGACATCGGATAAGGAGAGCAAAAAAAAGCCAGGGAAGCAGACCGATGCGCCCGAGCAGACTCCGGAGAAGCCGGAGTTTGAGAAGATCGAGGAACAGCAGGACGAAGGACCGGAGCTAGATAACGGCTGACCCGGCACGGACATGGTGTCTCGATGCGCCGACAGAGCCAGCGGACAAAACCCTACAAGCCCGAAGTGCCAGCGAGGAAGGCGTTGTTCCCTCGCAGGCGCTTCGGGCTTGTGCCAGTACGTCCGGCAATTTTCGGCCTCGTGTCCCGAGACGCCATACGTCAACCTCTCGGCGGCCGATTCTTTGTAACCGCCGAATGAACACGGAACCGAGATTGTCAAATCTGTCGGCCGCGTTCGCGGTGCGCGCGTTCACGGGCTCCAGGACGAGCCGCTGTCCCCCTTGCCTCAAAAATGAAATCTTCATGATCGTGCGGCAGTAATCTCCTTGTGTCACGACCAATTGAATATGAAGATTGTGTAAAGTATGCACAAGGTAACCGCTCCGTCGCGTTCCCAACTTCCTAACGAGGTGTGCAGATGAGCAGACGACCCTGGACTGCGTGTACCATGCTGCTGTGCGGCGCGGTCGTCCTGGCGTGGGCTCTGGCCCGGCCGACGGCACAACTGCCCGCGGCTGAGAAGGATAAGGCGGTGAAAGAGACGCCGTCCAAAGACATATTCGGTCTGACCAAAGTCTGGCAGTTCCATCTGCAATTCACCGCCAAGGAATGGGAGACGATGCAACCCACCGGCGGCATGCGCTTCCCCGGTGGTCCGGGCGGTCCTGGCGGACGACCCGGATTCCCTCCAGGGCCAGGGGGGGCGGAGAAGCCGCCCGAGAAGCCGACCGACAAACCTGCTGACAAGCCGACCGACGTTCACAAGGGCAGCGGCTTCGGCATCGAGTACCCCTGGGTCCACGGTGAGTTCACCGTGGACGGCAAGACCTACAAGAACCTTGGCGTCCGCTACAAGGGCAATGCCAGTTACATGGCGGCGGCGCGCGGACTGAAGCGCAACTTCAAGATCGAGCTGGATCATTACGACGACGAGATGCGTTTCCAGGGTTTGAAGACGATCAACCTGAACGCTGGTGCGATGGATCCGACCAAAGGGCACGAGGTGCTATCCTACGCCGTGTTCCGGGCGGCCGGCGTCCCGGCGCCGCGCACCGCTTTCGTCGAAGCGACCCTTACCGTGCCGGGGAAGTACGACAAGGAATATCTCGGCGTCTACACGATGGTCGAGCAGGTTGACAAGACGTTTCTCAAGGACCGCTTCAAGAACAACAAGGGCGTGCTGATGAAGCCCGAAGGGCTGCGCGGCATCGAATACTTGGGCGAAGACTGGGATCGGTACAAAGCCCGCTACAAACCCAAGCACGATCCCACCCTCAAGGAAGCCAAGCGCGTCATCGACTTCGCCAGGCTGGTAAACAAGGCCGACGACGAGCAGTTCCGCAAGGAAATCGCTTCGTATCTCGACGTCGATGAGTTCCTGCGCTTTGTCGCCGTCAACTCCCTCGTGGTGAACCTGGACAGCGCCTTCACGATGGGGCACAACTATTACATCTACCTCAACCCGGCGACGAACAAGTTCGTCTTCATCCCATGGGATCTGGACCTGTCGCTCGCCGGCTTCCCGATGATGGGCACACCGGAGCAGCAGCTGGACCTGAGCCTGACTCACCCCTACTTCGGCGAGAACAAGCTGATCGACCGGCTGATGGCCATGAAGGACGTGAACGAGCAGTACCAGAAACTGCTCAAGGAGCTGTCGGCGACCTGCTTCGCGAAAGAGAAACTGCTGAAGGACGTGGACGCGGTGGAGCGGACGATCCAAGACCTCCTCGTCAAGGAGAAAAAGGCGACGGAGGCGCGCAAGGAACCGACCGGTGGCGGCTTTGGAGGACCGGGCGGCATGTTCGGGCGGACGCCGATCGACCTGCGCACCTTTGTGGAGAAGCGCACGGCGTCCGTCGTGGCGCAAATCGACGGCAAGAGCAAGGGTTACGTCCCCACCGGCATGGGCTTCGGTCCCGGCGGACCAGGTGGCCGACCGGGCGGCTTTGGGCTTGGCAACTTCCTGGCCAAGCCGCTGCTGGAAGCGCTCGACGGCGACAAGGACGGCAAGGTGACGAAGGTTGAACTCGTGACCGGCGTGAAGAAGTTCTTCAACGATTCCGACAAGGACAAGAAGGGGTCGCTCGACGAGAAGGCGCTCGCCGAAAACCTGACCCGCGTCTTCCCAATGCCGCCGGGCTTCGGCCCTCCTCCAGGCGGACCGGGCGGAGCGCCTCCGGGTGGACCACCACGCATGGGACCGGGCAACATGATGGCCGGGGTCATCATGAAGCGGGCCGATGCGAACAAGGACGGCAAGGTGACGCTCGACGAGTTAGTCGCCGCCGCGGAAGCGCTCTTCATGGAGAGCGATAAGGAGAAGAAGGGTTCGCTCGACGAAAAGGCGCTGGGGACGGGCATCAACCTGTTGTTCCCGCCGCCGCCGGGAGCCGGACCGCCGCCCGGGCCACCCGAAGGACCGAAGAAGGAGGACAAGAAGCCGTGACGCCACCTGTGACGGCCGTTGGCGCCGAGTCGCCGTCGCTCGGCGTGCCGGGGGGCGGCGCGGCCTTCGAGTTGAAGTTCCTTCTACCCGAGCGGCGGGCGCAAGAGGTCGAGGCCTGGGCGCGTCAGCGCCTGGTTCTCGACCCGCACGGCGACCCGGCGCTCGGCGGCGCGTATCGCACCACGAGCCTGTACTGCGACACGCCGGAACTAGACGTTTATCACCGCACGCCGACCTATGGGCGGTCCAAGTTCCGAGTGCGTCGCTACGGCGCGATGGCGTGGGTTTTTCTGGAGCGAAAGTCGAAGTGGGGCGACCGCGTGGCCAAGCGGCGCTCGGCCGTTCCCGAAGCAGAACTGTCGCTGCTCGCGCGCGCGGCGGCAGAGGCGGCCTGGACGGGAGAATGGTTCCACAGCCGTCTGTGCGCGCGCCGGCTGGTTCCCGCCTGCCGGATCGTTTACCAGCGCACCGCCTATGTCGGCTCCAGTATCGAAGGCCCGCTACGGCTGACGCTGGACCGTTCGCCCGTCGGCATCCTTACCGACGAGTGGGGCGTCGCCCCGTTCGAGGGCGGCCGGCCGTTGCTGACGGACCAGGTGATCCTGGAG
>JBBQPD010000612.1:0-4564 GCA_038331535.1 Gemmatales bacterium
GAAGATCAAGCCCCCGCCGGGATTCACTTCCGGAGCCGCACCGTTTGGTTTCGCCGCCGTCAGTTCCGTGGCCGCTTCTGGGCGCGGCTCGAGCACGGTTTTGCGGAATAAAAACCGGCCCATCGCCAGGCCCGCCACTCCGGCCGCGACGCCGAAGACCCCCGGACCAACCTCCCGGTAGCGGCCGAGGAACAAATCCCCGAGGACGATCGCGACCACGGCGACGACGAGACACCAACTGACGCGCCGTAGCCACTTTCGGAACGTGGCCACCCGTTTTAACCCGGCGGGCGTGCGCGCCAGCTCGAAGCCGGCCTCGACGACCTTCTTGAGTAGTTCGCGGATCTCACTCGACTTCATGACCCCACCTCGACGGTAGTGACGAGGCTCCGCGCCGCCTAACTGGTGAGTATCTTAACGCGGCCAAGCCGCAATGGATTAGCAACCACACAAAACCAGTCTGGCTGAGAGCTGATGGCTATCAGCTATTAGCTCTCAGCCAGAACTCGGCTGAACTTCTCTGCATCTTGCGGTGAAGTTCAGAGCTAAGAGTCTGTCCCAGAAGGGGTCTTTATCTACGAGCCGCGACCGTTAGGGAGCGCTTTTCGCGGCGTACCTCTAACGCTCCCTAACGGTCGCGGCTCGTAAATCCTACTTCTGGGACAGACTCTTAGAAACTAAACGGCGCCGGCACCAATTGCACGCGACGGTTCACGAGCAAGGAACCCCGCCACACGGTATCTCGGTGGTCCGTGCAGCAAGCCGCAGTCATTGGAACCCCGACCATTGGAATGACGGGCGCCGTCTTCGCACTACCCGACCGGCTTCTCGGCGTCTTCTCGCGTAGCGTCTTTTTCCTTCCGTTTCTTGGAAAAGACGTACCAAAATACCCCTACCAGGGCGGCGACGGTCCCAAGCGGGAGCAGCGACAGAAACAGTGTGTCGTTGTCCAGACCGAACTGCCGTTTGATCCAGAGTGCCAGAATGGTAACGAGTCCGCAGAACAGTCCAAAAAGCACGGCCTGCCCCTGTAGCGACGCAGTGTCCCCTCCGCTCGCTCGAGGTGGAGCCGAAGCCTGCACGGATTGGTGCGTGGGAGGTGGTTCCAGGCCCGCCGCGCGATATGCGAAGAGGGGCAGCTTCTTCCCGCACGACTCGCACCACCCTTCGGCCGTTGCAAGCTCGGGCACGTGGGCATTGCAGTTCGGGCACACCACATGATCCATCTACAATTCCCTCTCGGCAGCATCGCCGCGTACTTCGAACGATCGCACCGCGGATCGGTCAGAACACGGCAGCGCAAGATTGTCGCGCGCGGTGCGGTCTTCGTCAACGGGCTGAGGCTCTGCGCAAGAATAGCAAGCGGTACACGGCCGGAAAGTCGTGGAAATCGGTTCGGCCGCACGGTATTCTTACTCTTCTACACGATGTCGCGGATCGATCGAGCACCCGGGAAGCGTCATGTCCCACTCCTCGCAGTCGGACCGAACACTGAATCAGCCCGCCGACAGCCTGTCGAAAAGTGCGCCGGCAAGGACGAATAAGAGTGGACCTGCGACGCAAGCCGTCGCGCCGGAACAAACAGCTCCGATTCCCGACCACCCCACGCTGCTCTTCGATTCCGCCGCTCCGGATGCAAGTCCTACTCACCAGCCCACGAAGATCGCCTATCCGCGACTGGACGGTTACGAAATCCTGGGCGAGCTGGGCCGCGGCGGCATGGGCATCGTTTACAAGGCGCGTTACCTGGCACTGGATCGCGTGGTGGCGCTGAAGATGATTCTTTCGGGCGGGCACGCCTCCGCGACCGACCTGGCGCGCTTCCGCGCCGAAGCGTTGGCCGTCTCGCGCTTGCAGCACGCCAACATCGTGCAGATCTTCGCGACGGGCGAGGATGCCGGTCTCCCTTACTTCTCGCTGGAGTTCTGCGGCGGCGGCAGTCTCGAAGACAAGCTCAAGGGACAGCCGCAGCCGCCGCGCGAGGCCGCGGCGCTGATCCAGACGCTGGCCCTCGCCATGCAAGCGGCCCACCAGCGCGGCATCGTCCACCGCGATTTGAAGCCGGCCAACGTGCTCCTGTCGGAGGACGGCACCCCCAAGATCACCGACTTCGGTCTTGCCAAAAAAGTCGATGAGGCCGGCAGCTCGTCGGGCCAGACGGCCACCGGCACCATCATGGGCACGCCCAGTTACATGGCGCCGGAGCAGGCCGCCGGCCTCGTGCGCGAGGTCGGTCCGGCCGCCGACGTGTACGCCCTGGGAGCGCTGCTCTACGAGCTGCTGACAGGCCGGCCGCCGTTCCGCTCCGACACGCTGATGAACACGGTCTTCCAGGTAATCCTGGAGGAGCCAGTGCCGCCGCGCCGGCTCCAGGCTCTGGTGCCGCGCGACCTGGAGACGATCTGCCTCAAGTGCCTGGAGAAGCCGCAACGCAAGCGCTATGCCGGCGCACAGGAATTGGCCGACGATTTGGGCCGCTACCTGGCGGGTGAGCCAATCCTGGCGCGGCCGCTGGGAGCGCTGGGGCGGCTGGTCAAATGGGCCAGGCGCCGGCCGGCGGTGGCCGCACTGGCAGCGCTCGTTCTGCTCGTCGCCGCCGTCGGCTTCGGGCTGGTAACGTGGAAGTGGCTCGAAGCCGAGCGCGAGCGCCGGCAGAAGGGCGTGGCGCTGGAGAACGAGAAGAAGTCTCACCAGGAGGCCGAGACGGCGCGCGAGAAGGCCGAGCAGGCGCGGCTGACTGCGGAGGAAGAGAAACGCCGCTCCGAACGGCTATCGGCCCGGCTGGTGTTCGAGCAAGGTCTGAGCCTGTGCGAACTGCGCGAGACGCCGCGCGGCTTGCTCTGGCTGGCCCGCAGCCTGGGGATGGCACAGCGCAGCGGGGCGTCCGACCTGGAGGACGTCATCCGCGCCAACCTGGCTGGCTGGTCGCCGCGCACCCACCCCCTGCACGGGCGCCTCGACCACCCGGCGGCCGTCGCCTCCGCAATGGCGCTGTTGAATGGGCGTGTGTTAGCGACCGGCTGCGAGGACGGACGGGTTCGTCTCTGGGACGTTGACAGCGGCGCGGAGGTTGTCGTGCTGGCGCACACGGCGCCGATCACGGCGACGGCCGCCAGCCCGGACGGCCGGACGTTCCTGGCCGCCGCGGCGGATGGCAAGGTCTGGTTCATCGATGTCGCCGCGCGCAAGGCCAGGCAGGTCGAAACGAAGCACGAGACCGCCGTCGCGGTCGCGGTCTTCAGCCGCGACGGCAAGGCGGCGCTCACCGCCGATGGCAAGGGGCGCACGCACTGCTGGGACGTGGCCGCCGGCAAGTCGCGCTCGACCCGCGTTTTGCCAACCGGAGTCCATGCCGCGCACCTGAGCCGCGACGGCAAAGTCGCGGCCGCCGCCCTGGAGCGCGGGCGCGTGGAAGTGTGGAACACCCTTTCCGACCAGCGGCTGGCGACGATTCACCTCCCGCCGCACAAGCCCGAGAGCGGAGTTCCGATCACTCACCCGCGCGCGGAGGCGCTCGCGCTGGACTCCGATGGCACGACCCTTCTGACGGGCGGCCGCGACCGCTGCGCCCGGTTGTGGGATGTGGCGACCGGCAAGGAGAAAGCGGCGACACCCATTCAGGGCGGTTACGTCGTGGCCGTCGAGTTTCACCCACTGGATCCGCACTATTTCCTGACCGGCGGTTGGGGCCACACTGCCCAGGAATGGGAGTTCGACGCCGCGACTGGCAAGCTCAAGCCGCGCGGGACAAAACTCCAGCACGAGCACTGGGTCGTTGCCGCCGTCTACAGTCCGGACGGAAGCCTGATCGCCACCAGTAGCCGCGATTCGACGGTTCGGTTGTGGGAGTCGGGCAGCGGCGATCCGGTAGGCCCGGCCCTGCCGCACCCTGGGACGGCGCGCGCGCTCGCCTTCGGGAAAAAAGGAGACGTCCTGCTCTCGTGCGGTCCCGACCGCGCGGTCCGCGTTTGGGACGTCCGCCGCACGCCGCCGCCGCCGCACGTCATTCGGCATGAGCGTCTTATTACCTGGCTGGAATTCAGTCGCGACGGCGGGACGCTCCTGAGCGGCAGCTGGGACCGGACCGTGCGTGTCTGGGCGGAGAAAAGCGGCAAGTGGGCCAACACCGAGGAGCTTTCCTTCCCCGAGCGCGTCTGGTGTACCTCCCTCGCCCCCGACGGCAAGACGCTGCTCGTCTGCCACGGCCAGCTCGAAAAGCAAATCGGGGGCGCCGAAGTGTGTCGGCTCGGCGACAAGACGGCCGAGCGCCGACACCTTCCGCACAGCCATGTGGTTCGCGGCGTGGCGGTTAGTCCCGATGGCCGGACGTTCGCGACGGCCTGCATGGACGGCAAGGCCCGGCTATGGCGCGCCGACGATGCGAAGAAGGAGCCGATTGCGATCGCGCACGCCACCGCGGTCCACGTCGTCGCCTTCAGCCCCGACGGCCGAACGTTGCTGACCGGCTGCGCGGACGGCGAACTCGGAAGTTGCGCCCAGACGTGGGATGTTCGGGCCCTGGAAGAGGGCAGCGAGCCGCAAGCCGAGCTTGTGCTGCAACACC
>JBBQPD010000613.1:0-4564 GCA_038331535.1 Gemmatales bacterium
CGCTGCCCCCGCCCAGCATGTGGGGGGGGGGGGCTGGCCGCGCCCCCGACTTCGGGGGGGGTAAACCCTGCTACTTTGGGGCGCGGCTCCTGCGCGTAATCGTTTACGCCATCTGATATTCCGCGGCCGCCGGGTACAGGAACTCGCGCGTCATGGGATAGTCGTCGTTGATGCCGTTGGACAGCACCATCTGGATCAGGTTGATCTGCCCCGTGCGGAAGCCGGCGACAACCGAGGCGAGGTAGAACTCCCAGGTGCGCATGAACGGATCGCCGAAGCCCATCTTCGCCTGGATGGCGGCGTAATTGCGCAGGAAGTTCTTCCGCCAGTGGTGGGCGGTCAGCGCGTAGTGGCGCCGCAGGTTCTCGACGTCCATGATGTTCAGGTCGCGCGCGACAGCCCGGTGCGTCATCCCCTCCAAGGAGAAGAACCAGTAGCCGGGGAAGACGTGTTTGGCGACGAACGGGTTGGCGATGGTCGATTCTTTCATCTTGGCGATGCAGTGCAACAGGCAGACGCCGCCCGGCGCCAGCAGCGACTTGATCTTGTCGAAGTAGGCGTCGGCCCGGCTCTGGCCGACGTGGCACATCATGCCGACCGACACCAGCCGCTCCCACTTGTAGCTGTCGTCCAACTCCAGGTAGTTCTGCACGCGAACCTCGACCGGCAGACCGCGCGCGGCGGCTTCCTCGCGGATGTAGGCGGCCTGGTTGTCGCACAGCGTGATGCCCAGACATTTCACGCCGTACTTCTCGGCGGCGTGGAACATCAGGTGTCCCCAGCCGCAGCCGATATCGAGCAGGCGCTGCCCCGATTGCAAGTTGAGCTTGGCCGCAGTGTGCGCGATCTTTTGCTCCTGGGCCTGGTCGAGCGTGTCGTCCGGCGTCCGGAAGTAGCCGCAGGAGTATTGCAGCTTCTTGTCCAGGTAATAGCGATAGAAGTCGTTGCCCAGGCCGTAGTGATGCTCGATGTCGGCCTTTTCGCGGGGTAGACTGCGGGCGAGCAACGAGTTCCACCAGCGCGCCAGCCATCCCTTCTTGTGCGCGGCCAGAGACGGTCCGACCAGCGTCACGAGTACTTCTTCCAGGTCGCCGTCGATCGTCACGTCGCCGCGCGCGTAGGCCTCGCCGAAGCCGAGGTTGGGCTGCAAGAAGGAGCGCACGAGGGCGTCGCGCGTCCGAAAGTGAATCTCAAAGCACGGGTCACCGCTGCCGGCGCGATAGAGCTTGCCGTCCCAATCGCGGACGGTGAACGGCGTCCCTTCATGAGTCGCCACGGCCTTTTCGAGCTTTCGACTGAGATTGAACATGCTTGCACCTCGGGCTTCACAGGATCTTCTTTGGGCAGGTCACATCCTATAATTCCCGGCGGTTGACGGCAGCATTTGTGCGAAGAGCCGCGCACGTAGCAAGCGGGCAGAACACCCGCTTACTGCGTGCGCGGCTCTTGTAAAACGCCCGCTACAAGTTCCCGAAGCGGTTGGTGTTCCGAGGAAATCTCGGAGCTACAGGTCCACATATGAAAGATGGGTGTAGTTTGTACGCTTCGGCGGTCGGGTAGCGGGCGTGTCTCCAGGGTTGCCGCTTGCGGCTTCGCGGGTCGCTCCGCTAAGCCGCAAGCGGCGAAAACAATTATCCTGCCTTGCGCTCGGGCAGCGGGTAGTTGAGGATGTCCATCAACAGTTCCCCCTGCGACGGCGCGGTCAGGAACGGAATGACGTTCGGCAGGGCGTAGTAATCGCCGCGGAACTCGACGACGTTCAACGGCACGCCCCGCTCGCGGCAAACCTTCTCCAGGGCGTCGCACGCCTGACCGACCTTGACGATCGTCACGGACGGCCGGACGTTCAGCGCCTTGGCGTAAACCTCGTACGCATCCTTGAACAGCGGCGCGGCGTTCTCGCCTTCGTCGGTGACGAGGACGAGCTGCTCTACGCGCTGGCCCTTCTTGGCCATCCACTCCAGGGCCACACCGCACGACGTGCCGCCGCCGGCGTTGATTCCCTGCAGCGCCCGCTCCCAGTCGGCCAGGGCCGTGCCCTTCGGTTCGACCGGGTACGCGATGTTGTCGAAGGCGTAGGCGAACAGGTCGGCGGCGCAAACCGCCGAGACCAGGGCGCCCAGCTGGCGGCCGATCTCCAGGGCGACGTTCATGGAGCCGGACTTGTCCAGCAACAGGGCCGTCGGCCGAGTGATGCGGCCCCGCGCCTTGACGCGCGCGTCGGTCACCGCTTCCAGCGCGTCGGCCATGGCGCCGGTCGCGCCGACCGCGTCGGCAGCGACACGAGCCTTGTACGCCGACACGCGCCGATCGGACTTGGCCGCGCCGAGCTTCGTCTCGACGAGTGCGGCCAGCTCCGGGTTGTCCAGGGCGCCGCGGCGGCGCAGCGAGCCGAGGTTGTTGATCAGCTCCTGCGGCGTCATGCACTCGATCAGCGCCAACAGCACGGTCGGCGTCAGCTGATGCACGACCGTCGCCGCCACGCGGTACGGGATGCGCTGCGCCAGGATCGCCGCGGCCTGGTCGGCCGGCGTCTTGGCCTGCGCCAGCGCCCGCACCGCCGCCAACCGGCTGTCGGCCGGCGGCTCCTCGTCGAAGAGGATCTGCTGGGCACGCGCGCCAGGCGCGACGTGCAGCAGGGCGTACAGCCGCTTCAGCGCCTTGCGGGCGATGAGGACGGTGCTGTCGAACCAGTCGGCGTCGGCCTCGCGCTCGCGCAGGTAGCGCGTGATCTCGGTCTTCAGCGAGCGCGGCGGGTTGCGCGTCAGGCCGAAGTGTTCGACCACCGTCTGCTCCGCCGCGCCGTCGCCGCCGAGCTTGCGCGTGGTCTTGCGGCCGTGGACGAAGTCCAGGACGCGCGCCACCTGGTAGGGCGGCAGACCGCGCATCAGGGCCAGACCGACGTCGCGGTGGCCGGGGAAGGCGCTCAGCGTCAGGGTGACGACGAACATTTCCTTGTGGTCGCGGACCTCGCCGTGGTCGAAGTACCAGGCGCCGAGGTGGACGTAGAAGCGCGGGTCCTTCTCGGCCAAATCCTGGTGGATCAGCCAGATTTCGTCGAGCTTGCGGTGCGGCGTGGTCAGCAGCGTGTTGAGGATGTTCAAACGCAGATCCTGCTCGGTGTGTGCCATGTGAACGTCCTCCGATAGAAAATGTCCGTACAAGTCGCAACAGCGTGAGAAACCACTGATTAGCAATCAGTTGCCTTTACCGTTTGGCTACAGCGACAGAAGCGCTGACGGGAGTCGAACCCGCATGGTGTGTGTAAGCTGTGTGCCGTTGGGTACGGACGAGCCTCGATGTCTTCTCGCGATAGGTGAAGTAAAAATTGCCCACACAAGTCGCATAAGCGGTGAAACTAGCGCTCTACCACTGAGCTACCGCCCGGTGAATTCGGGCGGACAGGATTCGAACCTGTGACCTCTCGGGTATGAACCGAACGTTTGTACGCTTTTGCCGTTGGGTGCGGGTTGGTACGTCGTTATGACGTACATGGGAATAGACAGGCGGGCGAACGCGGGGTTCGCGGAAAAATGCGCCATTCTGCCGCTTGCGGCTTAGCGGAACCGGCCGCTAAGCCGCAAGCGGCGACCACGCCTCGCGGAAGAAGCGCAGCCAGTTGCCGTGCAGGATGCCGGTGATCGCCTCGTCCTTGTAACCGCGTTTGCACAGCAGCTCCGGCAAGCGTTGCAGGTCGGCGATGGTGTCGAGGTCCATCGGCGATTGTTCGCGGCCGAAGCCGCCGTCGAGGTCGGTGCCGATCGCCGCGTGCTTGGCGTTGCCGGCCAGCTGGCAGACGCGGTCGATGTGGTCGATCATGTTTTCCAGCTTGACGCCGATCTCCTCCGGCCGCGTTTGGCCGCGCACCCAGCCGGGCACCATCATCCACGTGTCGAGCGCCGAGCCGATGACGCCGCCGCGCGCGATCAGTCGCTTGATCTGATCGTCGGTCAGCTGGCGCACGTCGTTCACCAGCGCCCGGCAATTATGATGGCTCGCCAGGATCGGGCCGCCGTAAACGTCCAGCGCCTCGTAGAAGCACTGGTCGGACAAATGCGTCGCGTCGAGGATCATACCGACGCGCTCCATCTCCTTGAGCAGCGCCGGCCCTTGCGGCAACAGGCCGCCAACCATGTCGTGACCGAGCGCGTAGGGACTTGGCCCATAGTGCGCCGGCCCGATGATGCGCAGGCCGGCGTCGTACCATTCCTGCACTTGCCCCGGCGACAGGATCGGATCGGCGCCTTCCATGCTCAGGATGAAGCCGAGCGGCAGTTCGGAGTTCGGAGTTCGGAGTTCGGAGTTCCAGGCGGCGACGTGATCGCGCAGGCTCGGCCAGTCCTTGATCCAGCGCAGGTAGCCCTCGGCTTCGAGGGCGCGGTAGTAGGCCATCTGGCCGTGGGCGGCGGCGTAGGCGGCGGTCATGTTCTCGTAGCGCTGAATGGCCGGCATCAGGTTGGCGCGCAGCAACCGGGGCAGCAACGTGGCGATGAAGATGCCGATGCCGCCGCGGCGCAGCTCCGCGAACGACACCGTGCCCTCGCCGCGGCCCTTCGAGGTCATG
>JBBQPD010000614.1:0-4563 GCA_038331535.1 Gemmatales bacterium
AGGATGGCAGTCCGCCATTCTCCCGCCCCGGGCGCTACCGCGCCCGGCGCAAGGTTCACCGGTCGCGCACGCTCCCCGCTCGCCAACTCGTTACGAGAGAAGGAGAAACCTCAACATTGTCCTTGACCGCGGCGCGGATGACAAGCCCCGGTGCGCCGCTTTTTTGGGTTTGACGCGCTCGAACGAAGCTCACGAGCCGCGACCGTCCGGGAGCGTTGCCCGCGCTCCCTGACGGTCGCGGCTCGTGAGCTATTTTCCTTCCCGCCCTGCGCCAATCAGCCGCGGCGCGAATGCGGGCTAAAAATAACCGCTCGAACGGCCGGAATAACCCTCACGACCGTTATTTCCGTGCTAATTTTTGGGTAAGAACCGATCGGCCTCCACGCCGATCCGGCTTCATCACACGAAACGGCAAACCCGTCGCGAGGCGGGGACGCAAAGCCAACGGGCCTCTCTCCGAATGCAGAAGTCAGAATGCAGAAGTCAGAATGAAAACCATTCTTCACTTTTGCCTTCTGCATTCGGAGGAGGCGGCTGGGTTACCGAAAGGATGACAGTTTTCATGAAGAGGCTCTTACACTTCCTCGTCGCCTGCACGCTCACCGCCAGTCTGTCGAGCGGGGCACGCGCCGACGAGGCGGTCGCGAAAAAGGAAAATCTGCGTGAAACGCACATCGTCAAGGCGGTGCGCAAGGCCAAGCCCTCCGTCGTCACCCTCAAGGTGATGCGCCGCTCCGCCTACAACACTCGCGAAGTCGTCGGCTCCGCCGTCGTGGTGGATGAACGCGGCTACGTCGTCACCAATCGCCACGTCGTGACCGGTTCGGAAGGCGTCAAGGCCATCCTCGCGGACGGCACCGAATGCACGGCCCAGATCGTCATCGAGGACGCCCGCCACGATCTCGCCATCCTGAAATTGCCGCTCAAGAAGAAGCTGCCGGTCATCACCTTCGCCCCGGCGACGGAGCTGATGGAAGGCGAGACGGTCATCGCCATCGGCCATCCCTACGGCTACGTCAACACGGTGTCCACGGGCATCGTCAGCGCCCTGGGACGTGAGATCACCATGCCGACCGGCGAGAAGCTGACCGGCCTGATCCAGGTGACGGCGAGCATCAACCCCGGCAACTCGGGCGGCCCGCTCCTGAACATCTACGGCGACCTGATCGGCATCAACGTCGCGATGCGCGACGGCGCCCAGGGCATCGCCTTCGCCCTCAACGCCGACATGGTTCAGTCGGTGCTGGCCCAGCATCTGAGCGCCTCGAACATCTCCCGCGTCGAGCACGGCCTGGCTTGCAGTCAGAAAGTGATCGACCCGGAAGGACAGGCCCGCCAGCAGGTCATCGTCGAGACCGCGACCCAGGAAACCCTGAAGCACGGCGACGTGATCTTGACGGTCGGCGAGCGGACGGTGACGAACCGCTTCGACCTGGAGCGCTCGCTGTGGGGCCACAAGGCCGGCGACGTGGTCGCGGCCAAAGTAGTGCGCGACGGCAAGGAGACGCTGGTATCGCTGACCCTGAGCGAAGGCCGCGTGGCCGTCGCGGACACGACGCCGCGCACCGGCCTGGCGGAAGCAACGACCCGGCCGGTGGGCGAGCGCTAAGCGGGGCCCGAACAGAGAGAGATGACCGGGGGCCTCGGAAACCCTCGGAGGGGCCGGAGAAGAAGAGGCAAGGCACACGAGCCGCGGCTGTCAGGAAGTGCTGATCCAAGCGCTCCCTGACGGCCGCGGCTCGTGTGCGTTGCCTCGCCATCTTCAGAAAGCGTCCATCATCCACACCATCGTTTCGGTTCCCATGGTGCCCTCGCCGTTTGTGATTCTCCGCGCTCACGCCATTGGTAATGATAGCGCTTGCGTTTCGCGAAACGTAAACAAGCTCAATCGTCGTCGCGCTTCACCGACGGCATCACGAACGCCGCCCGCCGCGGCGCCGGCATCGGCGTATCCGCCCCCTTCACCGACCGCCAGATCACCTCGTTGAACAGCAAATCGTCGGCCTGGTCTTCCTTGCTCAGGTCGAATGTCTCCGACAGTTTGGCGCCCCAGGCCGTCGCCTTGTTCGTCTCCTTGAGATCGACTTCGGGGACGACGTGCGCATACCCCGACAGGTCCGGCGTCTTCTGGAACGAGTGATACATCGGCGCCGCGGCCGCGTCGAACTGGCTCATCGGCTTCAGGCCGAGGATCAGTTCCATCGTCCGCAGCATGCTGCTGGTCGAGTACATCGTCGAGTCCACGTGGGCGCGCTTCGTATAGGGGCTAATGACCAGAGCCACGGTGCGGTGGGCATCGACGTGGTCCGGGCCGTTCTGGGCGTCGTCCTCGATCACGAAGATGGCCGTCTCTTTCCAGAACTTGCTCTTCGACACGGCCTCGACGACGCGGCCCAGCGCCAGGTCGTTGTCGGCGACGAATGCCGTCGGCGTCGGCGTGCCGACCTTCGTCCCGGCCGTGTGATCGTTGGGCAGCCGCAGGATTTGCAAGCGCGGCAGGTCGCCGGCCTTCTCGAATCGATTCAGCTCGGCGATGAAACGGTCGGCGCGCTTCTGGTCGGGGTAGTCGAGGTCGTAGCCGTGGAACTCCGGGTCGAACTTGCCCTCAAGCCCCTTGACGCGCGCCTTCGCCGGCTCGCCTGGTTTCTTGCCGTTATCGACCCACTCGCCGTAACTGCGCACGCTGACGCCGGCCTCGTTGCAGCGGTCCCAGATGTAGCCGCCGGCCGGGCGGGCGATGGGATCGTAGCCGCCCTCCGACGGATAGGCGCTCAGCTTCTTCTGCGGACTGCCGCGATACGTCAGGGGCCAGACCTTCTCCACGAAGTCGGTGGCGTAAGCGCCCATCGACCACTGGTGGCCATCCGCCGATACCTCGCCTTCGCAATACAGGTTGTCGAGCAGCACGAACTGCCGCGCCAGTTTGTGATGGTTCGGCGTCACCCTATCGCCGAAGAGGCACAGACGCGGATCGCCGTTGCCTTCCTTCACGTCGCCGAAGACCTGATCGTAAGTGCGGTTCTCCTTGATGATGTAGAGGACGTACTTGATCGGACTCGGCTCGCCGACCTTGCCGGGGATGGGGTTATCCTCGGGCCGTCCTGCGGTGACGCCGGCGTCCTTCTTGAGCGGGCTGCACGCATACGCCTGCTTGGTGTGCCTGGCCATTTGTTCGGGATCGGGCATGTCGATGACGCTCACGGTACCTTGCATCAGCGAACCGATGTACTGGTAGAGCGGGCGGAGATTGGCGTCCTGATAGGGGTGCGGCCCCATTGGGTTGGGCCGCGAGGAGAGTCCCTTGCCGTTGGCGACGTAGAGTTTTTTGTCTGCCGGATTGTAGCGAACGGAAGTGGGATACCAGCCGGTCGGGATGAAACCCATCGGCTTCGCGTCGCCCGGCTTCTCGACGTTGAAGACAGCGAGGTTATTGTTATCCGCGTTGGCGACGAACAGCAGCTTGCCGTCCGGCGTCAGACTCAGGCTGCTCGGCGTATTGCCGGACGGAGCAGTAGGGAATAATGCGCAGTTAATGGTCTCAAGCGGTTTACCGTTTCGCGCCACGTCGAGCACGCTGACGGCGGTGGAGTTGGCGCAAGAGACGAACAAGGTGTTGCCGTCGGGGGCGAGGGCCATCTCGGTCGGGTGGCTCTCGGTGGGCCAGACGACGATCGTGCCGTCGGCGAGATCGATCACGGCGACGCCAGCCTTGCCCCACTCGCTGACGAACAGCCGCTTGCCGCCCGGCTCCGGCAGGCAGGCGTAGGGATAGGCGCCCTTCTCCAGCGCGATGGTCTTGCGTTTCTCGGCATCGTCGAGCGGCACGACCGCGACGCCATCGCCCCAGGTGCCGGCGGCGAACAACGTCTTGCCGTCGGCGCTCACCGCGAGGCCCGCAGGGATGAACTTGTCCTTGAGCGCGGCGACGGCGATCTGCCGCGGTTTGGAGAGCAGGCCGTCGGCGAACGCGAACGAGTGGACGACCTCGAACTCGGCGCCGCTGGCGAAGAGCGTGCCGCCGTCGGGGCTGAAGCAGAGGCCGTAGAACGTCTGTTCCAGGGGCGCCCGACAGATGACGCGCTGGCGTTTGTTGCGCAGATCGATCGCGACGATCTCGTGTTCGCCATAGCCGGCGTGCAGGACGGCGAGGAACTCACCGCCGGGATGCAGCACCATGTTGACGGGAAAGTCGCCGACGACAAGGTGTTTGCCGGCGGGCTGGAGCGACCATTGATTGGGCAGCTGCACCTTGCCGCCCGGCTGGATACCGGGCAGGACGCGCGGCGCCTCGGTAGGAACGCGCGGCAGCCGCTCTTCCTGCGGCCGGGTGGACAGGGCGACGGCCAGGCCGCCGCAGAGAACGGTCAGGGCTGCGGCGGGCAGCAGGGATCGGCGCAGCATCGGAGCCTCCCGCGAGAGTGGAGTTCGGTAATCGAAACGCCAGCAGCACGAGGGTACATTACAGAGAGAATAATAAAACGCGATGAAGACGCGAAGTGAATGGGTGCTAACGGGCGCATTCCCGTTCTTACATTGAGGCCCGTTCAGAGATCGTCCAGCTTT
>JBBQPD010000615.1:0-4553 GCA_038331535.1 Gemmatales bacterium
TTCTTCATCCTGACGACCATCGGCGGCGGCCTGTTCGGCTACCAGGGTTATATCGCCGATGAAAACAAGGCGGCTAAGATCAAGGAAGCCGAGAGCGCCAAGAAGGCCGCGGATGACGATCGCGATTTCAACCAGTACCAGGCGCTGCTTTACCGCCGCTTGCTGGGACAGGAGAAGTCGAAGGACGCCCTCGACAAGCTCGACCGGCAGTTCCGAGAAGGCACCGAGGGTTGGACGCAGCACAAAGATCGAAATGATCTGCTGGCCGTGCTCGATGCCGTCGAGAAACGCTTGAAGCTCGTCGCTCCGGACAAAGGTGCGCCGCCGAAGGACTTCGCCAAGGCGCTGGAACTCCAGGTCCAGGAGGCCACTGCCGCCAAGGCCGCCATCGGGCCGCACCTCAAGGACAAGAACGCCGGCAACGACGCCGCTGCCGAGTCGAAAGCGCTGCTGGAAGACGCGAAAGTCAAGTATGGCCAGGCGCTGGAGAAGGTGACCAAGGATCTGAACGACCAACGCGAGAAAGAGCAGATTGCGAAGAAGGAGCTGGAAGACGCGCTGAAGGCGACGGCGGACAAGTTGGAAGCGAAATCACGCGAATTCGCCGAATATCGGAAGAAGTCCGATGCAGAGACCATCGCGCTGAAGGCCAAGCTCAAAACTTCCGAAGATTTGCTCGTGGCAGCCGTGGCCGATCTCGACAAATACAAGTCCTTCTCCAAGGAAATTGAGGTGCCGGACCTGCAAGTCAAGGCCATCGGCCGGGTGGTCAATCGGCGGGGCGAGTCGGCGTACATCAACCTGGGACTGATCCAGAAGATGACGCCCCAGATGACGTTCAGCGTTCACGGAGTCGGCGGGGACGGCCAGCCGTTGCCGACGAGCAAGGGCAGCATCGAAGTGGTCAACATCTTTGAGGGCGGGTCGCAGGGTCGAATCCTGGTCGAGCGGAACAAAAGCGATCCGATCCAGGAAGGCGACGTGATCGTGAACCCGAACTGGAACCCCGACCGCAAACGCCACGTCGCGGTCGCGGGCATGATCGACCTGACCGGCGAGGGCCGCAACCAGCTGCGCGAATTCCGTCAACTCCTGGAGCGGCAGAACATCGTCGTGGACGCCTACCTCGAATCGACGGGCACCAACTGGGTGCCCCAGGGCAAGGGTGTTACCCGCGAAACGAACTACATGATCCTCGGCGAGGAATTGCCGGACAGCAAAGATCCGGCGATCAAGATCGGCAGGTTGAAGGACACGGACATCTACCAGCAATCGAAATCGAACGGCGTGCTGGTGCTGAACCTTCGGAACTACCTCGACCTGATCGGCTACCAGCCGCCGCGCGGCTCGGGGGAGCCAGCCGAATACCGCCCCGGCGTCGTCACGCCGCCGACTCCAGCGCCAGAGAAGAAAGATCCCGCTCCCATGCCGCCGCCGCCGGTGAAAGACCCGAAGCCGTGAGGGATCGATCTGGCGTTGCCAGCCGCGCGAAATCGCTAGGAGCCTGTTCCGAAAGACCCTCGCCCCTGAGGGGAGAGGGGTTGGGGTCTGGCCGTCCGGCTCGAAGGCCAGACCTTGGGACTGACGGACAACACCCGTTAGCCCGACGCACCAGCGAGGAGGAAGTCGGTCCCTCGCTGGCGCGTCGGGCTAACGTCCTCGTGCCGTGCAAGGCTTTTTTGTCCGCCAGCCCTGAGCGTGCGTCACCCCACCCTGTACTTCGCCACGATCTCCTCGTTCAAGTCGATCCCCAGGCCCGGTTCTTCGGGCACGTTGATGTCTCCGTCGATCACCGGAAATGATTGTTTGGTAAGGTGTTTGCGCAGATCGCCCTGCTCGACGCAATACTCGAAGTAATGGGTGTTCGGTAGGGCGGCGACGAAGTGCAGGCTGGCAGCGAGGTTGATGCCCGTCTTGTAGCTGTGATTCACGCACAGCCGGTGCCGCTCGGCCGAGTCCCAGCCGATGCGCTTTGCCCGCGCCAGGCCGCCGACGCGCGTCACGTCCACCTGCACCACGTCGATGCCGCCGACGTCCATCATCGTTTGAAACTCTTTAATATCGCATATCTCCTCGCCTGCCGCGATGCGCACCGGACTCTGGGCGCTAAGGCGGGCGTAGCCCTGGACGTTATCGGGGTGCAGCGGTTCCTCCAGCCAGGTCGGCTGGAATTGCTCGAACTGCTTCGCCCGGCGGATGGCGGTCGCCGTGTCCCAGCACAGGCCGGCGTCGATCATCAGCTCGCAGTCGGGGCCGACGCCCGCGCGCGCCGCGCGGACGTGGGCAATGTCGCTCACCTCGCTCTGGCCCATTGGTCCCCAGCCGAACTTGACGGCGCGATAACCCTGTTCGACCAACGACCGGCCAATGCGTTCCGTCTCCGCGGGTGTGTCGCCGAAGAGGATGGAGGCGTAGGCGCGAAAGGTCTTGCGAAAGCCGCCGCCGAGCAGCTGATACACGGGCCGGCCGGTCGCCTTGCCGACGAGATCCCACAGGGCGATCTCAACGCCGCTCATGGCCTGGATGACGGCTCCCTGCCGACCGAAGAAGATCGATCCCTCAACCATGCGATGGATGAGATGGTCGATCTCGAACGGATTCTGCCCGACGACGCACTCCGCCAGCCCACGACAAATCTTGTGCGACAGCGGCGCCTCGATGATCGCCTTCGCCACCAGCGAAGAGGAATCGACCTCGCCGACGCCGATGAGGCCAGCGTCCGTGTGGACCTTGACGACGAGCGTTTCCTGGCTGCCGTCGCAGCGCTCGTTGACCTCGGGCAACCGCAGGTGGATCGCCTCGACGCGCGTGATCTTCATGAAGTCCCTCGCTCCGTTTACGTTTCGCGCGGACTCGCGCGAAACGTAAACACGTGTCTCACTTCAAAATCCCGGTCACAGGCCCATGTTCCTCGACGCCCGTGAGGCGTACATCCAGCCCCTGCACCTTGTACGTCAGCCGTTTGTGGTCGATGCCGAGGCAGTGCAGGATCGTGGCGTTCATGTCGTGGATATGGACCGGCTTGTCCGTGATGTTGTAACTGAAGTCGTCTGTCTCGCCGTACATGATGCCGGGCTTGACGCCGCCGCCGGCCATCCAGATGGTGAAGCAGCGCGGGTGGTGGTCGCGCCCGTAGTTGTCGCGCGTCAGCTTGCCCTGGCAGTAGATCGTGCGGCCGAACTCGCCGCCCCAGACGACGAGCGTGTCGTCGAGCAGGTTGCAGCGCTTCAGATCGGTGATGAGGGCGTAGCACGCCTGGTCCACGTCCTTGCACTGGTTCGGCAGATCGCCGCCGACGTTAAAGTGCTGATCCCAGCCGCGGTGGAAAATCTGCGTGAAGCGGACGCCGCGCTCGGCCAATCGCCGGGCCAACAGGCAGCTCGCGGCGAAGGTGCCCGGCTTGTTTACGTCCGGGCCGTACATCTCCAGCGTCTCTTTCCGCTCTTTCGACAGGTCCATCAACTCTGGCACACTCGTCTGCATGCGGAAGGCCATCTCATACTGGGCGATGCGGGCCTGCGTCTCGGGGTCGGCCACTTCGTCAAGGTGCTTCTGATTCAGCTTCGCCAGGGCGTCCAGCATCTTGCGGCGCGTGGCGGGATCGACGCCGTCGGGATTCGACAGGAACAACACCGGGTCGCCCTGCGAGCGGAGGGCGACGCCCTGGTGCTTGCTCGGCAGAAAACCGCTGCCCCAGAGACGGTTGTAAATGGCCTGGGCTTCCTTGCGGCCGGTCCACGACGCGGTCATAACGACGAACTCGGGCAAGTTCTCGTTCATGGTGCCGAGGCCGTAGCTGAGCCAGGCTCCGAGGCTGGCTCGACCGGGAATCTGGCTGCCGGTGCAGATGTACGTCACGGCCGGGTCGTGGTTGATCGCCTCGGTCCAGACCGACTTGACGACGGCGAGTTCATCGACGACCTTCGAGGTCCAGGGCAACAGTTCGCTGACCCAGCGGCCGCTCTTGCCGTGCTGGGCGAACTTGTACTTCGACGGCGCAAGTGGGAAGCGCGACTGCCCGCTGGTCATGGTCGTGAGCCGTTGCCCGGCGCGGACTGACTCGGGCAAATCCTTGTCGAAGAGATCGTTCATCTTGGGCTTGTAGTCCCACATATCCATCTGCGACGGCCCTTCGTTCATGAAGAGATAGATGGCCCGCTTCGCCTTCGGCGCGAAGTGCGGCAGGCCGGGCAATCCGCCCTGCGCGGTCTTGCTCTCCGCCGCTTGCGGCTTCGCTGGCAACAAAGACCCCAGCGCCGCAGCACCCAGGCCGAGGGCGCCGTTACGGAAAAAGTGGCGCCGCGTCATGGCGCTGAGATGGTCGTGTAGCGGGTCCATCAGATTATCTCCACGGGCAATATTAATTGACGGTTAGCTTCCACGCCCGGCGTTCCGGAGTCGTTCCTCGACCCAGGCCGCTTGTTGTGTCGTCAGTGGTCCGGGGGGCGGCTGTGTGTAGTCGATTGAATCGTCATAATTGAAGATGTGATAGATCGTACCAAATGCCTTTTGCAGGTTGAGGGAGGCGTCTGCGTCGCCTTCGAGCAACGGTA
>JBBQPD010000616.1:0-4551 GCA_038331535.1 Gemmatales bacterium
CCAGCCAGACGCTCATCGTCAACGTCGCCGGGGAGGACCGACGTTTCATCCACACCTTCGGGGCCAACGCTCGCTTTCGCGCCGACGATATCCCGCTCGACCGTGCGACGAACTGCCGCATCCTCTATCTCGGCGGCTACCTGCTCATGGAGGGCGTGAAAGCCGAAGAACTTGCCGCCGTGTTCGCCGCGGCGCGGCAGGCCGGGGTGAAGACGGTGCTCGACGTGGTGACGCCGGGACCGGCGGGCGATTACCTGTCGCGCCTGGAACCGCTGCTGCCACAGGTTGACGTGGTCATGCCGAACAACCACGAGGCGGAGCTGATTACCGGCGAATACGACCCGATTCGCCAAGCCGACTGCTTCCATCGGCTCGGCGTGAAGACGGCGATCATCACGCTCGGCGACAAGGGCGCGGTGCTGGTGAGCGACGCCGTGCGGCTGCGCTCGGAGACGTTTCAGGTGCCATTCGTGGACGGCAGCGGCGGCGGCGACGCCTTTGCGGCGGGCTACATGGACGGCCTGTTGCAAGGGCTGGACGCCGAGGGCTGTCTACGCCTCGGCAGCGCCGTCGGGGCGAGCTGCGTCCGCACCATCGGTACGACGACGGGCGTGTTCACGCGGCCGGAGTTGGAAGCGTTTCTGCGCGCGAACACGCTGCGGATCGAACGGTTTTGAGTTTAGCCGCGAGCGCTGGGCTTAAGCGCTCGCGGCTAAACGAGAGGTTCATTTGTGACGTTAGTAGACAATGACCGCCCCGGTCGGCGCGTGCAGTTGCACCGGGCGCTCTCGAAACTGGGCTGGGGCTCGCGAACGCAGGCACAAGAGTGGATTCGCGCCGGCGAGGTGCGCGTCGATGGCCAGGTCGTCACCGACCCGTTGACGTGGGTCGATCTCGACCGCCAGCGCGTCACCCGCGCTGGGAAGGAAACGCCGGCCACTGCAACCATCGTTCTCGCCCTGCACAAGCCGCGCGGCGTCGTCACGACACGCAGCGACGAACGCGGCCGCCGCACCGTCTACGATCTGTTGCCGCCCGGACTACCGTGGCTATTCCCCGTCGGCCGACTCGACGCCGACTCCGAAGGACTGCTCCTCCTCACCAACGACGCCGACCTGTCCATCCGGCTGACGGCGCCGGAACACGCGATCCCGAAGACCTACCACGTCACCGTCGCCGGCAAGCCCGATGAGGAGACGCTGCAACGCTTGCGCGACGGCGTGGACCTTTCCGACGGACCGACGCGGCCGGCGCAGGTGCGCTTGCTGCGCGCGGGCGAGAAGAAGAGTCTGTTGGAGATTGTGTTGACGGAGGGGCGCAATCGGCAGATTCGGCGGATGGGTGCGGCGGTCGGGCACAAGGTGCGGCGCTTGATTCGCGTTGCGATCGGGGCACTGCAACTCGGCGATCTCGCGCCGGGGGCGGCGCGCGTTCTGGACGATGGGGAGCGACGCCTGCTGTCAGCGCGCGACGCCTGAACGTGCTTGCGTTTCGCGCGGAAGCGCGCGAAACGCAAGCAACCCGCCTCAATCCACCTTCCCGCCCTCAAAGAAGTGCAGGATCAGGATCTTCGACTCTTTCGGCGCCGGTGCCTTCGGGTCGATCGCCAGCCGGTTGGTCTTCGACTCCACGATCTTCGCCTTGTCCACGTCGTCGAGGAAGTGCGACCGGCGCATGTCGAGCAGCCAGTCGTAGACAATCGTGCCGTAGTGCATCGGGATCGTGTAGCGCTTCGGGTTCAACTGCCCGACCACCGTCTGGGCGTCGAGGCCGTTGAGCGTGTAGACGCCGCCGATCGGGACCATCAGGATATCCACGGGCTTCTCCGGATCGTCCGGGGCCTTCTGCCCCCTGATCTGCATCACTTGCTTGTCGGTCAACTCGTGGCCGAGGTCGCCCAGATGCACGAGGCGCAGGCCGTCCACCTCGATGACGAACACGCCGTTCTTGCCGCGGTTCATGCCCTGATACTTGTCGTGGTGCGTCGCGACCGAGTAGACCTTGACGTCCTTGATCGTCTCGTTGACCTTGTTCCAGTCTCGCGTTTTGAGATCGACTCCCCACAGCTGCCGGACCTTCTTTTCGTCCTTGTAACCCTTGACGACCGAGAGCTGTTTGTGATCGTCGTGCGGATGCGAAATAAGAATGAGGTCGGCGTCGATCGCCTCTTCTCTCAGGTTCATGCGGTACTGTTCGAGGCCGTGCGGATCGATGACGATCTTCGTGCCCTTCGACGTGGTGATCTCGAAGAACGATTGGCCGTGCCAGCGGATGACGAGTTTGCCGGCGTCCTCGTCCGGTTTCTTGATTTCAGGCTTATCGTCGGCGGTCGCGGCGGCTGTGACGACCAGCGCCAGCGCCAGGGGAAGGCCAAAGCGTCGCATCGAACGGACTCCGGGGTTTGCGGATCGGTACTCCAATCCCTACTGACGAATGGACCCCATCATGATAACGTGGCGGAGGGGAGATGGACAAGTTGCGGAGGTGTTTGCCGCTTGCGGCTTAGAGGCCGTTTCAAAACGTAGGGTAAGCTTTAGCTTGCCCGCATTGGGGCAAGCTAAAGCTTGCCCTACAAGGGTTTTGGAACCACGTCCAAGCGGTTTCGCGCTCGGTAAACGGGGACGGCGGCGCGGAGGACGAATCCTCCGCGCCGCCGTAGAAACCAGACGAAGATAAAAGGCGAAGGAGGATCCCCTCACGGCTTGCGCCGCCCTCCTTCGCCAAGCGAACAACGCCTCTCCCCAAAGGCGTACGTTCCGAGTGGAATGACCGCGGCGGGTTCGTTTCTGTCCGTCCCCGTCTCAGTCACGCAACTATAGATCGCCACGGCGCGTTGTCAAACGCGGCTGGCACGACTTTGTCGCCTTTTTTCGGGGAATTGAGACAGGCGCAAAAACAGAAGACTCTGGAGGAAGCGCGTGCTGGACATTCAGGCGGAACAACACGAATTGGGGCAGGCGTATCAGGACCTGTACGAAGCCGTCGGCGACCTGAAACGGCGACACGACCTGCACCCCTGCTCCGTCCGGCCGCGCGACGGCCTCGCCCTGCGCCGCGACTCCGAGCGCGAAGTGGTGCAGGACCTCATCAAGCGCTTCCGCAATTTGCCGGACGACCAGCAGCGCCGCCTGCCCGCCTTGCTCAACAGCCTCGCTCAGCTTGAAATCGTCGTCGGCGACATCGAGGAAGGCCAGCACGATTTCGAGGAGGTGGCCCGCAACGTCGCCGATCCCATCTCGCAGGCCGAGGCGCACCACAACGTCTTCCGCTCCGCGCTGGAACGCGGCGACTTTCACGACGCACTCGCCGCCCTGCGCCGCGCCGTCGAGCTGGACGCCGACGCTTTCGAGCCGTTCCCGTTCGAGCGCTACGATCCGATCCGCATCCTCGGCGCCGACGGCTTCGGCACTTCATTTCTCTGCCAGGAGAAGACCAGCGGCGATCGCCTCGTCGTGCGGGCGCTGCGGCCGGAAAACCTCGAGCGCGACTTCGGCGCCGTCTTCCGCGATTTCGGCGCCGTCCGCGAGTTGGACCATCCCGTCGTCGTCCGTCTGCACGATTTCGTCAACCTCGCCGACGGCGTTCGGCCCTATCTCGTCGCGGAGTATTTCGAGGGCGATTCGCTGACCGAATACGTCGGCCGGCACGGACCGCTGGCGCCCGACGACTGGTTCGACCTCGCCTGGCCGATCCTGCGGGCGTTACAAGCGCTGCACGGCCGCGGCGTCCTGCACCGCAGTCTGAACCCTGGCGCGCTGCTGGTCCGCAAGGACAAGGCGGACGACGGCACGACACGCTGGCGCGTCAAGCTGCTGGACGCCGGCCTGTCGCTGAAACGGGCCGTCATCCACGCCTACGCCAGCCACGCCGCCGCGCGCACGCAGACGGCGCTGGGGCGCAGCGTCGCGCGCATCGTGCCGTTCTCGCCGCCGGAAGTCGTCGCTCGGCCGAAGGGGCAGGTCTGGGTCGGTCCACACTCGGATGTCTTCTCGTTCGGCCGGCTGGCGTTGTTCGCGCTGACCGGCAAGCCCGACCCCGATGCCGGCGACCGCGTCATCCTCGACGACTTCTGGCGGCTGCTGATCGACGATTGCACCAGCTGGGTGCAATCGACGCGGCCGCCGCATGTCGGCCTGGTGCTCGACCGCCTGGCTCGTCAACCCGGTGCCGGCGAGCGCATCGACCGGGCCGAGAAGACCGTGCATGAGGAGGCCATCGCGCGCAACAGCACCATCCTCGAACGCGCGCCGGAGGACGCCGACGCCCTGGTCAACCGCGGCAACGCCTATTTCCGTCAGGGGGAAATCGACAAGGCGGTCGCCGACTTTACGTCGGCGCTGCGGATTCGTCCCGACGCCGCCACGTTTCGCCGCCGCGGACTGGCGCGCATGCGCCTCGGTGCGTCCGACGACGCCATTGCCGACTTCACGGAGGCGCTGCGCCTGGAGCCGCGCGACATGGAAGCGCTCGGCAATCGCGGCCTGGCCCACGTCGAGAAGGGCGACCAGGACAAGGCCATCGCCGACTATTCCGAGGCGCTGCGCATCCACC
>JBBQPD010000617.1:0-4551 GCA_038331535.1 Gemmatales bacterium
CGCTGTCGGGGCTGGAAGGGCGAATGTTCGCGCCGCTGGGTCTGGCCTACGTGGTGGCGCTGGCGGCCTCGTTGCTGGTGTCGCTGACCGTCACGCCAGTGCTGGCCTCGTACCTGTTGCCGCGCGCCCGCTTCCTGAGCCAGCGCCGCGACCCCCTGCTGCTGCGCGGCCTGAAGTGGCTCGACACTCGCGTGGTGCGCTTCGCGCTGCGACGCCCGCGCGCCGTCCTGGGGGTGTCGGCCGTGTTGGTCGCCGTGGCCGTCCTCGGCGTCGCCGGCATGGGCGGCGAGTTCTTGCCGGCCTTCAATGAAGGTACGTTGACCGTCGGCGTCCAGACGCGGCCCGGCACCAGCCTGCGCGAGAGCCAGCGGGTTGGTCGGCGGGTCGAAGCGCTGCTCCTGGACGTGCCGGAAGTGGTGTCGGTGGCGCGGCGCACCGGGCGGGCGGAGATGGACGAACACGCCGAGGGCGTCCACTCTTCCGAGCTGGATGTGCGGCTGGTTGAGCCGGAACGGGCGCTTCCCGGCCGGGGCTACGCCGCCCTGCGCCTGGTCCCCGGCTTGCATCGCTGGGGCTACGAGAAGGTCGGCCGGCTCATGTCCGGCACGCGCGCCCAGGTCGCCGTGAAAATCTTCGGCCCCGACCTGCGGGTTCTGCGCGAAGCGGCCCACGACCTCCAGGACCGCATGAAGGACGTACCCGGCGTTGTGGACCTTCAGGTTGAGCCGCAGATGGAGGCCGAGGTGTCGCAGGTCCGCCTGGAAGTGGACCGCGATCGCGCGAAAGATTACGGCCTCGCCCCCGGCGACGTGGCCCGCCTGCTGGAGACGGCGTACAAGGGCCGGACGGTGTCCGAGGTGCTGGACGGCGAGCGCCGCTTCGACCTCGTTGTTTGGTACGACGAGGACGCGCGGCGCGACCCGAAGGTCATCGGCGCGACCCTGCTGGACACGCCGTCGGGCCGTAAGGTCGCTCTGAACCAGGTGGCTCGTGTGCTGGACACGACCGGCCCCGCCGCGCTCAACCGCGAGAACGTCCAGCGCCGCATCGTCGTCTCGTGCAACGTCGAGAAGCGCGACCTGGCCGGCGTCGTCCGCGACATTCGGACGCGGGCGGCGACTCTCGAACAGGAACTGCGGCAGCAGCCTGGTTACCGCATCGAGTATGGCGGCCAGTTCGAGGCCCAACAGCAGGCGAATCTGCGCTTGCTGATCCTGGGCGGCCTGGCGATCCTCGGCGTGTTCCTGCTGCTATGCAAGGCGCTGGAGTCGTGGCGAGCGGCTTTGCAGGTACTGGCGAACGTGCCGCTGGCGGCCGTCGGCTCCGTCGTGGCCCTGCTGCTGCTCAATCGTCCCGATCCGGCATTGCTGGCCGCAGCCCCGTGGTGGCAGCGGCCGGGCGTGTGGCTGGCCGCCACGAAGCTGTCGGTAGCGCACTGGGTCGGCTTTATCACGCTGGTCGGCATCGTCAGCCGCAACGGCATCATGATGGTCTCGCACTACATTCACTTGATGCGGCACGAAGGCGAGGAGTTCGGCGAGGCCATGATCGTGCGCGGCACGCTGGAGCGGCTGGCGCCGGTGCTGATGACGGCGTCGGTGGCGGTGATCGGCCTGGTGCCGCTGGCGTTGGGCGCGGGCGAGACCGGCAAGGAGATCCTGCACCCGCTGGCGGTGGTGGTAATCGGCGGCCTGGTCGTGTCCACGGCCCTGGACCAGGTGGTGACGCCGGCGCTGTTCTTGTTGTTCGGCCGCAAGGTGTATGGACATCGCACCGGGCACGAGGAAGAGGCCGAAGATTTCACGCGCCCCGCCGAGGTTTTGCCCGGCCGCATCGTGCGCACCGCGCCGCCGAGTGTGAACGCGACGCCATCGTGATCCTCCAAACTGTTCGCCTGATACCTCCAAAGGAGTTCTCCCATGAAGACGGTCGTTTCGCTATTCGCCTTGCCGCTGTTGCTGGTCGCGGTCGGCTGCTCGGGCAGCCCGTCAAGTAAGCAGGGGTCGGGCGGGCCGGACAAGGTTGACAAGAAGGACGAGCCGAAGGGCGAGGAGGCCGTGATCCGGGCCGCCCTGGACAAGCTCGATCCCGAGGACCGGAAGCTGGCGGAGGCCCAGAAATTCTGTTCCGTCCACACAGAGAACCGGCTCGGCTCGATGGGCGAGCCCGTGAAGCTGACCCTGAAGGGCCAGCCCGTGTTCCTGTGCTGCAAGAGCTGCAAGGCAAAGGCCGAGCGCGAACCGGACAAGTCGCTGGCGAACGTCGAAGCGTTAAAAGCGGGCGCTGCCGGTTCATCGGACAAGTGAGTTGAGCACCAAACCTCTTGCCCAGGCCATCGGCCTGGGCTGACGGAAGCGGCCCTTCAGGCCGCAGGTCGGCGGCTCAACGGAAGGTGCGAGTTCGCCTACTTCGGGAGGCACATCCGTTGACGCTTGCAGATTCAGTGCGCGCGTGCGATGATGGCAGTGTCATCTCTCGGTCATTCCGGCTCGCCCGCTTCTCTGCGAGGTACTGTCATGTTCATCATCTCGCTCTGCCTATCCGCCGTACTACTCTTCATCACGAACCTGGCCGCCCGATCGTCTCGCAGCGCGCTGGTTGCTGCCGGGGTCGCCTGTCTGGGGATTATCCCAGGCGCCTGCTTCCTTTCGCCTGCCTTAGTCTTGAATGCGCTCCTCCTGACCGTCACTGGCGTCGTCCTCGCTGCCCGGCAAGCGCGGCCGACGATGTTTCTGCCGGCCTCACTCGTCGTCACCGTCTTTTTCTACGTGGGCGTAAGCATCCACAGTTTTGTTACCTATCGCGACCTTGAGCGCCGCTTCCCCGCCGTTCCCCTGGAGGATCGCCTGGCTTACGAGGACGCTGACCGCGATCCCGAAGGTTCAGCACGGCGGAATCCGCAACCGAACTCCGAACTCGTGTTGGCACTGGAAAACCAAATCAAGAGGGAGCAGCGGGGCCGGCCGCTTGCCCTCAAGCAGTTGCATGAAAATACCGTCGAGGCGTTCGTCTCCAGCCCCGGATTTGGCGTGGGGCGCGGCACTCCGAATCTGCGGCTTTTCGTCGAGTTATCGGCCATCGAGTCCATCCCGCAACCGTCTCCGCCCGAGAAGCCCGCGCTGATTCCGCCGGAAAGCCGCTTGACCTTCCCGCCCGATGTCAGCGCGATACCAGTCGAGGCGTCTCGCGCAAAGGGCCTGCATCAGCTCCATGAGCAGAGTCTGCTGAGCTTCGTCAACATTCCTGGTTTCGGCTACGTCAAAGGCCGTCAGTCGGTCGGCTTTCAGGAACATCATTTCCGCGCCGTACCCAGTCAGGAAGACCGCCTGGACAATCTCGGAACGTGGCAAGTCGATCGGGTCGAGTTGGTGAGTCTGCTCAAACATCCCGAGCCGCGCGTCTACCTGTCGGACAACTTGCCGCGCATGGACGAGTTGCGCACGGCCCAGACACGAGAGCTGAACGATTTTGAAGCGAGCCGCCTTCCCGATCTGGTCAAGGGCGCAGACCTCGCGAGCGGCCGGGCGGGTGATACCGTCTACGTCCTCGGCGCGATCCGCGCGGCCAACCAGTGCCTCGACTGCCACAGCGTGCAGCGCGGCGACCTGCTGGGAGCGTTCTCCTATCGCCTCCGTGTCACGTCAAAAGGCCGGTGAACGATTTGCGCTCGATGCCGGCCCGGCGCGCTCCGGCGGATTAACGAGCCGCGACCGTCAGGGAGCGCTGGACCCAGCGCTCCAAGTCCTTTACGAGCCGCGACCGTCCGGGAGCGTTGAGCGAAAGCGCTCCCCGACGGTCGCGGCTCGTAAAACACACCCGAAAAACAGCCAGTTACACCCTCGACCGCCATACGGAAGGAAGCCGCGCCGTATGAAAGACGGCAAGTACCATGACATGATCCGAATGGACCTGGTAATACACGCAGTACGGCCATCCCGAAATGGGTGCTTCTCGGACACGTCCAAACTTCTGGATAGCGTTTGGGCTGGGCTGAGATGGTGTCCAAAACCTGTCGCATGGCGGCAACAAAGCGCAAACCCTAACCGCGCTGGCGCGCTTCGCACCAGTCTGCCGCATCATCGTACTCGACCTGGGCGGCAAGCCACGCCCTTCGGATTACCTCAGGCCGCGCCACTTTGCCGTCAATCGCGTGGCTGTTCTGCTGAAGCGCCTCTTTCGGCTCGTCCCTCGATCACTTCACGTATCTGGCTCGCCGTGACCTGCCGCGCAAGTTCATCACACCGCTGATACTCTCCGACACCCGGATCCATCGGCAACCAGACGAACTCAACCTCGTGAATCGTACACAATTCCAACAACGCTGCCCACAAATCCGAGTGAGCAGTCGGCTTGTCCTCACTCGTCCGCCAACCATTCTGTTGCCAACGCTGCGCCCACCCCTTGCTCATCCCATCTGTCAGATAGAGGCTGTTCCAGAAGTGAGTTCTACGAGCCGCGACCGTTAGGGAGCGTTGGCGGGACGCTGCGAAATCCGCTCCCTAACGGTCGCGGCTCGTAGAAAGCAACACCTTCTGGAACAGCCTCTAAACT
>JBBQPD010000618.1:0-4545 GCA_038331535.1 Gemmatales bacterium
CAGTCCGCGGCCGGCCATGTCATCGAAGACCTCGACAGCGTCAACGGCACCTTCGTCAACGGCCGGCGCATCACCGAGCGGACGCCGTTGCATCCGAACGATCGCATCGACGTGTGCGGCCTGTCGGCCGTCTTTCACGGCGACGCGCCGCCGGCCGCACCAGCCGTCGAGGCGACGGTGCATATGCCGCTCCGTGCGGACAAGGGCAGCGCGTCCATTCTGACCTCGCTCGACATGGCCGGGGGAATCCGCGTCGAGATCAAGCCCGAGGCCAAGCTGCGCGCCGTCCTCGAAATCTCGCGGCAGCTGAGCACCGCTCTCGATCTGCGCGAGGTGTTGCCGAAGATATTGGACAGCCTCTTCGCCGTCTTTCCCCAGGCCGACCGCGGCTTCATCCTGCTGCTCGATCAGGACACCGGCCAGCTCGTGCCGCGCGCCACGCGGCAACGCCGGCCGGGAGACGGCGAGCGTCTCGCGATCAGCAAGCACATCGTCAACGAGGCGCTCTCAACCGGACGGGCGCTGCTCAGCGCCGACGCTGGGACCGACGCGCGTTTCGACGTGTCCCAGAGTGTCCGCGGCCTGCAAATCTGCTCGATGATGTGTGTGCCGATGCTCGGCAAGGGCGGGACCGGGCTGGGCGTGATCCAGCTCGAAACGCGCGACCGGGCCAACAGCTTCCGCGACGACGACCTCGACGTGCTGGTTTGCGCCAGCACCCAGGCGGCGCGGGCGGTGGAAGTGGCCCGGCTCTACCAGGAGCGGCGCGACCTGGAAGGGGCGACACAGATTCAGAAGAGCTTCCTGCCGCGGGCGCGGCCACAGGTGCCGGGGCTGACTTTCTTCGATTATTACGCCTCGGCGCGCACCGTCGGCGGCGACTACTACGATTACATCGCGTTGCCGGGCGATCGCCTGGCGGTGTGCGTCGGCGACGTGTCCGGGAAAGGGGTGCCGGCGGCGTTGCTCATGGCCCGCCTGTCGGCGTCGGCGCGCTTCGCGTTCGCCAGCGAGCCGGACCCGGCCACGGCCCTGCGCCAGCTCAACCTCGCCCTGATGCAGGCGCACAACGACGACCGCTTCGTGACCTTCGTCGCCGCCCTGATCGACCTGAACACGTTCGCGATGACGCTGCTGAACGCCGGGCATCCGGCGCCGCTGCGCCGCCGTCGGGGGATGGTCGAGGAACTGGGCGTCAACGAGTCCGGCTTGCCGCTGACGGTGCGCGATTTACCCACGGAGGCGGTGACGTTCCCGCTTGAACCGGGCGACGTGATCGTGCTCTACACCGACGGCGTCTCGGAGGCGCGCAACCCGCGCAACGAGCTGTACGGTCCGGAACGGCTGTTCGCCGTGGTCAAGGCGGCGCCGGACGAGGCGGCGGCGCTCGGCGAGGCGATCCTCGCCGACGTGCGCCGCTTCGCCGAGGGCCGGCCGATGAACGACGATTTGACGCTGGTTTGTTTCGGCCGGGGGAAGTAGAGAAATGCCGTGTGCCGCTTGCGGCTTCGCGGTCGGCGAAGCCGCAAGCGGCACATCCTTATCGTTCCGCCATTTTGCCGTCGTCCATCCAGTCGATGTTTTGATCTTCCGCGGGGACTTCGGGACGCCGGCGGCCGACGAGGAGAGAGCGAATCGGGAAGGCGAGGGCGTAGGCCCAGAACAGCAGGGCGAGGGCCAGGCCGCGCGTCAGGGCGATGACAAACACGATCAGCACCGCCTGCACCACGACGCCGAAATGCCGGCGGCGCCGCTGCGACAGGTGTTTGATCAGGTGCGGAAACGGCACGCTCGACACCATCAGCAGGGCGACGAACAGGGTGCCAAGCGGTGCCCAGGTCGCCACGAAATCGGCGAGCATCTTGGTATCCGTGAAGCCGTTGATATCGAGGCCGTAACCCGAGCGGAGCAGGGCGAGCGTGGCGACGCAGCCGGCGGCGGCGGGCGACGGCAGTCCCTTGAAGCGCTTGCCGGCATTGGGGTCGGGCGAGGTTTCGACGTTGTAACGGGCCAGCCGCAGGATGGTGCAAACGAGGTACAGCGCCGCGATGACGGCGATCACCTGGCGGGCGCGGTCGTTCTTCCAGTCCTGGCCGATGCACAGCAGCAGGAAGGCGGGGGCGAGGCCGAAGCTGACCGCGTCGCACAGGCTGTCTAGCTCCTTGCCGAAATCGCTCACCGACCGTGCCAGCCGCGCGGCGTAGCCATCCAGGGCGTCGAAGATCATGGCGGCGAAGATGAGGACGGCGCTGAACATGTAATACAGATTGGCGTTCGCGTCGGTCTCGCCCTTGATGCAACTGGCGATGGCGATGGACGCGAAGCCGCAGACGGCATTCCCGAGGGTGAGCAGCGTCGGCAGGACGGCGATTTTTCGCAAGGCAACACTCACTTCCTGAATCGGGGATCGACGATCCCAATCTTCCTTATCCCATGAGGATATCGCGAAGCCGTCAATTCCGCCAGGGGATACGGGGAAAAACGAACCCCGAACCGGCTTACCGTTTCGCGCGTTCTCTCCTCTTTCTGGCACGTCGAGCCGGGCCGATGTCACGCAAATCAAAGAGAGACGGAGCCGACCGCCATGCGGACAAGCAAAAAGCGGCGACCCGCGAGCCACCGCTTGCGGCCGCCCGGTTCGCGGATAGAATGGGCGCGGAGGTATTCCGTCATGCGCCGCTTTCTCCGACTGCTCGTCGTACCAATCTTGTTCGGGTTCCTCGTGCTGCCGCGGTCGGCCTCCGGCTGTCCGATGTGCGCGGAATCCGTGCCGCAGAAGTCCGACGCGGAAGAGACCGATCAGCAGCGTGAAGCGTCCGCCTACAATTTCTCCATTTTCCTCATGGCAGGCACGCCGTTCCTGTTGCTCGCCGGCTTCGGCTTTCGGGTGGTCCGCGCCCTGCGCCGGCAGTCCGCGGCCGTGAGCCTGGCGGCGCAAGGGACGGCCGACGAAGGAGGCCGTCTGTGGTTACCCCATTCTCCCGCCGACGATTCGTTGCCGGCAGCGCCGCCGCAGGCGCCTTGACCGCCCTCGGCGACTTCGCCTTTCTCGGCGCCCTGCCCGCCGCAGACGCCGACGAAAAAAGCAATCAGAAGTCCGTCGTGCAAGTGGCGGGCGACATCGAACCGCTCGTCCGTCTCATCGAAGACACGCCGCGCGAAAAGCTTCTCGAAACGGTCGCCGTGAAAGTGCGCGGCGGCACCAGTTATCAGCAGCTTCTCAGCGCCGTCATGCTCGCCGGCGTGCGCGGCATCAAGCCGCGGCCGGTCGGCTTCCAGTTCCACGCCGTCCTCGTCATCAACTCCGCGCACCTGGCAAGCCTGGCCGCTGCCGACCAGGACCGCTGGCTGCCGTTGTTCTGGGCGCTCGACAATTTCAAGGTGTCGCAGGCGACGAACGCCAAGCAGAACGCCGGCTGGATGATGCCGCCGCTCGACGAGGCCAAGGTGCCGTCCGCCGACGCGGCCCGCAAGCGCTTCACCGAGGCGATGGACAACTGGGACGTGGAGGCGGCCGACGTGGCGGTCGCGGCGCTGGCGCGCACGGCCGGCGCCGCCGAGGTGTTCGAGCTGTTCAGCCGCTACGGCTGCCGCGATTTCCGCGACATCGGCCACAAGGCGATCTTCGTCGCCAACTCCTGGCGGACGCTGCAAACCATCGGCTGGCGCCACGCCGAACCGGTGCTGCGCTCACTGGCCTTCGCCCTGCTCGAACATGGCAATGAGCCGAACCCCGCCAAGAGCGATCTCGATGCCGACCGGCCGGGCCGCGAGAACCTGAAACGCCTCGCCGACATCGGGCCGCTCGCCCGCGTTCGCCCGCGCTCGATGGAGGCAACGGCCGACCTGCTGGCGGCGCTGCGGAAGGCGACCTCCTCCGAGGCGGCGGCGCAGGCGGCGGCACTGCTGAAAGCTCCCATCGATCCCGCCAGCGTGTGGGACGCCGTGTTCCTCGGCGCCGGCGAGCTCCTGATGCGCCAGCCCGGCATCGTCGGCATTCACTGTCTGACGTCGGCCAACGCCCTGCATTTCGCCTACCAGACGAGCGCGAACGACGACACGCGCAAGCTGGCGCTGCTCCAGGCCGTGTCGTTCCTGCCGCTGTTCCGCGAGGCGATGGCCAAGCGCGGCAAGCTCGCCGACCTGCGCATCGACGGCCTGGAAAAGAGCGAGGCGAAGGTTGACGCGAAGGAGGCGGTCGAGGACGTGTTCGCGGAGGCGGGCAAGGATCGACTCGCGGCGGCGCGGAAGGCGCTGGCACTGCTGGACGCGGACCAGACGAAGGCGGAACCGCTCATGGCGGCGGCGCGGCGGCTGGTCTTCGCCAAGGGCCGCGATTCGCACGATTACAAGTTCAGCTCGGCGGTGCTCGAAGACTACTACGCCGTGTCGCCGACCTGGCGTCCGATGTTCCTGGCGTCGGCGCTGTTCCAACTCCGCGCTACCGGCGAGCGCGACAACGACCTGATCCAGCGCACGCGCACGGCGCTGGCGAAGGGATGAACGAACGAGCCGCGACGCTTACGAGCCGCGACCGTGAGGGAG
>JBBQPD010000619.1:0-4538 GCA_038331535.1 Gemmatales bacterium
CGTGGACGAAGACAGGCGATACGCCTCCGAGGTGACCATGAGGCGGTGCAGATGTTTCATGTCCCAGCCCGATTCCATGAACTCGACCGCGAGCCAGTCGAGCAGTTGCGGATGCGTCGGCTCGGCTCCCTTGCGGCCGAAGTCGAACACGGTCGCCACGAGCGGCCGGCCGAAGTGCCAGGCCCAGACGTGATTGACCGCGACGCGGGCCGTGAGCGGGTTCCGCCGGTCGGTCATCCACTGCGCGAGGGCGGCGCGCCGGCCGGTGCTGGTCGTCGGGAACGGCTTGCCGCGCGAGGCTTCCGTCTCCACGTTCGATTCGAGTGTCTTCAGCGACCCGCGCAGCGGCGTGTAGGCGTCTCCCGGCGCCTCGATGGACTTGCGGGAGGCCACTGCGGCTTCGCGGGCGATGTTGCGCTTCTTCTCGGCCTCCGCCTTCTTGCCGGCGTCGGCCTGGAGCAGCTCCAGCTCGGCGCGGGCGAGCGCTTCGTCGGCGCGGGCCGCGGCCAGCGAACGCTCGGCGACGGCCGCCAGCCGCGCCGGGGTTGGTGCGTCCGGCACGGGCTTCGGCGCGAACCGTGCGCGATCGGCATGGGCACGTGCCTTCAAGGCAAGAGGCACGGCCGCGGCGGCGACGAGCGTTTTTTCCGCCAGTGCCAGGGCCGCTCGTGCGCGTTCGACCGTCGGCGCCGCGCCCTTTTCCGCCTCGGTGAGCGCCTTCTTCGCCAGCTCCCGTACCGCACGCGCGGCCACGATCTGGCTGTCGGCGACCCGCAGATGATCGTCGAGGACGTAGGAGCGCAGTTCGGGAGAATGGGCCTCCGCCGGCAGCGATACGGGGCGGATGGCGAGGTCGCCGAACGTCATTATCGGGGGCAGCCCTGGAGTGAGAGGCCGCTCCTTTTCGGGCCGTTTCTCGTCGCCGCGGGTGAAGAGAAACGTCGGCGCGTCGAGGTTGCAGTCGAAGCCGCGCGGGATGCCGTCCTTCTCCAAATCGACCTGTCCGGGCGCCTGGTCGGTGCGCACCTGGTACGGCTCGAAGAACGCCCGGAAGCGGTAGAAGTCGGCCTGCGCGATCGGATCGTACTTGTGGTCGTGGCACTTGGCGCAGTTCAGCGTCAGGCCGAGGAACGCCTTCGACGTGTGCTCGACGGCTTCCTCCAGCCAGGTGTTGCGATTGAACTTGAAGTATTGCCGGGCCAGGAAGCCGCCGGCGCGGAGTCGGTTGAGGTCGTTCGGATAGAGTTCGTCCGCGGCGATCATCTCGCGGACCATCTGGTCGTAGCCGTTGCCGGCGTTCAGCGACTCGACGATCCAGTCGCGCCAGTGCCAGATGTGCTTCTGACTGTTGCGAACCTCCGCGCCCAGCCCCCACCAGTCGGAGTAGCGCCAAACGTCCATCCAGTGTCGGCCCCAGCGCTCGCCATGTTGCGGCGACGCGAGCAGACGGTCCACCACTCGTTCGTAAGCGTCCGGCGCCGGGTCGGCGACGAAGGCCGTCAACGCCTCGCTACTCGGCGGCAGGCCGATCAGGTCGAGATAGACGCGCCGCAAGAGGAGGCGGCGGTCGGCCGGCGCTTGCGGCGTCAGACCATGCTTGTCGCGCTCGGCGGCGAGAAAAGCATCCACGGGCGTGCGGCGTGCGGCGTGCGGCGTGCGGAGTGCAGGAAGCGCAGGACGGACAGGCGGACGGAACGCCCAGTGGTCCTTTGGGTCGCCCTTGGGCGTATCCTCCGCGGTGATCCGGGGCGCGGCGACGAGGAGGAGAGCGAAGACCGCGGCAGAGGCCGGAGAACGCGGCATGGGAAGACTCTCGCCATGAGAGGGTTGGGAAGGCGGAGCGAGCTTTCGGCGGGCAGCACGTCCCTCGACAGTAAAGCGGCACAGCCGGCCTGTCAAGGAGCGAATCTCTGCCGGCGCGGGGCGGTACGTCTCAGTGGCACGGCGCGGGCGCTGGGATACCGGGCTTTTGTTACTCGGAATCGTAATTCAGCGGAAAAAAAGATTGCGATGCCGTCGAGGGGTGTTATTCTAAATCAACCTCTCCATAGAAGGGGGCACCTATCACGCATCGAGTCTACTGAACATCTTGGGAAAGGAGCAAGACATGGCGCGAGTGCGAGAGATTCTGGAGAGGAAGGGCGGGCAGGTCTGGACGATCGGCCAGGAGGCGACCGTTCTCCAGGCGGCCCTGCTGATGAACGAACGCAAGGTCGGCGCCCTGGTGGTGGCCGACTCCGGTCGAATCGTCGGCATGTTCTCCGAGCGCGACGTTCTCTGGCGCGTCGTCAGCGAGCAGCGCGATCCGGAACGGACGTTGGTGCGCGACGTCATGACCAGCGAGGTCGTCTGCGGCACGCCGGACACGACGCTCGAAGAAGCCGGCGGCGCCATGAAGAACCGCCGCTTCCGACACTTGCCCGTGGTGGACCACGAGGGCCGCTTGCTCGGCCTGGTTTCCATCGGCGATCTCAATGCCTTCCAGCAGGCCGATCAGGAACAGACCATTTTCCTCATGAACGAGTATCTGTACGGGCGCGTCTGATTTTTCGCTTGCGTTTCGCGCTCGCCGGCGCGAAACGCAAGCAGGGAGGCCGCGGCTGCCCATTCATTTCTGGGACGAGGATTCGCGCCCGGATTCAAGCAGCGTTAGTACGATTCACCTTCTACTCGCTCTCCTCCCTCCATAAAACAGCCCTTTCTTCGGTCGCCGTTGTGCCTGGAGGGCCGTTCCATGTCCGCCGAACGCTGGATCGCCGACCGCATGCGCCACATTGAAGTGTCCGGCGTCCGCAAGGTCTTTGAACTGGCCAAATCCCTCAAGGATCCGGTCAACCTCAGCATCGGACAGCCCGAGTTCGACGTGCCGGAACCGATCAAGGCGGCCGCCCACGCCGCCATCGAGCGCGGCGACAACGGCTACACGCTCACGCAGGGCATCCCCGAGCTGCTTGCCAAGCTTCGCGGCGACCTGCGCCGCCGCTATCCCAGCGGCGACCGCGAGGTCTTCGTCACCAGCGGCACCAGCGGCGGGCTCGTCCTGGCGCTCTGCTGCACCGTTAATCCGGGCGATGAGGTCATCGTCTTCGATCCCTATTTCGTCATGTACCCGCACCTCGTCACCCTCGCCGGCGGGAAGACGGTGTATGTTGATACCTATCCCGACTTCGGCCTCGACCTGGACCGCGTCCGCGCCGTCCTGTCGCCGCGCACCAAGGCGATCCTCGTCAATAGCCCCGCCAATCCGACCGGGCGCGTCTATCCGCCGGAGCAGCTGCGCGACCTCGCGCTGCTCTGCCGCGAGCGCAATGTCCTTCTCCTCAGCGACGAGGTGTATCGCGTCTTCTGCTACGACGAGCCGTTTCACAGTCCCGCCGAGTACAACGAGGACGTGATCGTCTTCGACGGTTTCAGCAAGGCTTACGGCATGACCGGCTGGCGACTCGGCTTCGCGCACGGGCCGCGCCGACTGATCGAGGAGATGGCGAAACTGCAACAGTTCACCTTCGTCTGTGCGCCGAGCATTGTGCAGCACGCCGGCATCGCTGCCCTGGATTTCGACGTGTCGGATATCGTAGCGAACTACCACCGCAAGCGCGACCGCATCGTCGAGGGGCTGAAGGACCGCTACGAAATGGCGAAGCCGGAGGGGGCGTTCTACCTGTTCGCGAAGGCGCCGCACGGCAGCGGCAGCTCGTTCGTCGAAGAAGCGATCCGCAACAACCTGCTCATTATTCCCGGTAATTCCTTTAGTTTGCGCGACACGCATTTCCGGCTGAGCTTCGCGGTCGAGGATCGCATGTTGGATCGTGGTATCGAGATTCTGAATCGGTTGGCGAAGTAAGACGAACAAGGAGGAGTCAGACGATGAAACGCATCAAGACACCGCGTTCGACGCGAACGAATGGCTGGGCGACCCTGGCCGATCTGCTGCATGACCTCGGCGACGTC
This sequence comes from Gemmatales bacterium, assembly GCA_038331535.1. Classification (GTDB taxonomy): domain Bacteria; phylum Planctomycetota; class Planctomycetia; order Gemmatales; family Gemmataceae; genus JBBQPD01. The sequence goes on from JBBQPD010000619.1 coordinate 3,952, forward strand.
GCGCTGGAGCGGGTGCGCGCCCGTCCACTCCCTGGGATGGCGACCGAGAAAGACCTGCTGCGCATTCAGTCACACGAAGATCGGCTGTGTGAGCTAATCGACGGAGTGCTGGTGGAGAAAATCATGGGCTACCCGGAATCATGTCTCACCTCTGATCTGGCCCGGTGGGTTGGGAATTTTGTCGAAGAACACGACCGCGGATACACCGTGTTGCCCGACGGCCCGACGCGGTTGTGGAAAGGACTCATCCGCATGCCGGACCTGTCTTTCGTCTCGTGGAGCAAGTTGCCGACGAAGGAATATCCAAGGACGCCTGTCGCCTCCATCATTCCCAACCTGGCCGTCGAGGTACTGAGCGCGAGCAACACGCGCGGCGAGATGCAGCGCAAACGCAAGGAATACTTTCTGGCGGGGGTCGAACTCGTCTGGGAGGTCGATCCGTCCAAGCGAACCGTGGACGTGTATACGGCACCGGACGAAGTCATCACCCTCCGAGAGGCGGACATTCTCGACGGCGGCACGGTCCTGCCGGGCTTCACGCTACCCCTGCGCCAGCTATTCGCCCGCGTCCCCGTCAATCTCCGTCG
>JBBQPD010000620.1:0-4522 GCA_038331535.1 Gemmatales bacterium
CTCCCCCGCCGCGATCTCCCGGCGGACGCGCGCGACCAATTCGTGACGGATATCGGGGTCGGCCTCGAGAAGCGTCGCCACACCGGATTCCTCTTCGGGCGCCCACCAGGAACGCGATTTGGTGACGGGGCCATCCAGACAGGTTGAGCCGTGACGGTACATGGGTCTTTCTCCCCTGGCGGCGGACCGGATGTGCGGGAAGCTCGGCCGCGACGCCAGGCATTCTACGACAGGTGATATGAGCGAATCAACCCGCGGGGCCGTCCATGATTGGACGAGAAACCCCGAACACGACGGGTTACACAGACTGTGCCGGTCGCTAAGCCCCTGCAACACGATCCACTTCCCCACGCGCGGCACCAGAGGCCGCCTATCGAATCTTGGTAGTCTGTCGAGGTTGGGGGAGGCGATCTACTGTTCAGTTGCCCACTCCCAGCGTTCTACTAAGTGTATCGTCGAGAAGCGGGGCGAGATTGAAGGAAAACGGGGCGCTCAGCGGGGTCGCGCGGGCTGCCGCTTGATCGGCAGACGGGAGAAGCGCGGGGCTTCGTAAACGATGAGAGCGCGGATAAAACCTCGCACGCTGTTTAGCAGCGAGACTCCGGCGAGCGCTGAGAATCAGCGCTCGCGGCTAAACGATATTTGCGTAGCTATAATACTCCTCGGTAATCGGGGGTCGCGTCGTCCCTGGAGTGAACAGCCATGCAAACCGTCGAATTGGCTCGAAAGCACTGTGTCCCGTGCGAAGGCGGCATCCCGGCCCTCGGGCTGGAACAGGTGCGTACGCTCCATGCCGCCGTGCCGTTGTGGCGGCTGACCGACGACGGCAAGAGCATACGGCGCGAGTGGCGCGTCAAGGATTTCACGACCGCTCTTGACTTCTTCCACCGCGTCGCTGAAGTTGCCGAGGCCGAGGGCCATCATCCCGACCTGCACCTGACCGACTACCGCAACGTCGCCCTTGAACTGTCCACGCACGCGGTCGGCGGCCTGACGGAAAATGATTTCATCCTCGCCGCGAAGCTCGATCAGTTGCACGTGGAATTAAAAAAGTGAATCTCGTTTAGCCGCGAGCGCTGGCTAAACGAAAACGGGAGGGAACCCATGACCGCCGTTCAACCCGTCACCATCGGCCCCTACACCGTGGGCGCCGGCAGTCCGTTGTTGTGGATCCTGGGCCCGTGCGTCATCGAGTCGCATGACTTGACGATGCGCATCGCCGACACGCTTGCCGCCCTGAAAGCGCGGCTCGGCATTCAGGTGGTGTTCAAGGCGTCCTTCGACAAGGCGAATCGCTCGGCAGGTAAGTCGTTTCGCGGACCCGGATTAAGTGAGGGGCTGAAGACGCTCGCCGCCGTGAAGCAGCGCACGGGGTTGCCGGTCACGACGGACCTTCATGAAACGGGGCAGGTGGCGGCGGTCGCGGAGGTCGTCGATCTGATCCAGGTGCCGGCGTTCCTGGCTCGGCAAACCGACCTGATCGAGGCGGTCGCGCGCACCGGGCTGGCGGTCAACGTGAAGAAGGGGCAATTCATGGCCCCCTGGGACATGCGCCACGTCGTCGCCAAGATGGCCGAGGTCGGGAATCGTCGGCTGCTGCTGTGCGAGCGCGGCAGCACGTTCGGCTACGGTTACCTCGTCAACGACATGCGCTCCATCCCGTGGATGCAGGATCTCGGTTGTCCGGTGATCTTTGACGCCACTCACAGCGTACAGATGCCAGGGGCCGGCGGGCCGGGGCAGACGCTGACGCCCGGCGCCCCACGTTCTAGCAGCGGCGGCGACCGGCGCATGGTGCCCTACCTGGCCCGTGCGGCGGTGGCGGCGGGCTGCGACGGTTTGTTCCTCGAAACGCACCCGTCGCCGGACGAAGCGCTCAGTGATGGGCCGAACATGGTGCCGTTGAACGATTTGCCCGCGCTGTTGGAGCGCTGCCAACGACTGCGGTCTGCCCTCGTAGAATCTGCATAATCGATCCGTTGTGGATGGGTAGGAGCGCCAGAGATGAATTGGCTGTTGCTGCTGATATGGGGGAAAAAAAACCCGGAAGCAAACGGTTTCGATGCCCTCCGCGTATTTCTCATCTGCTCCGGAATTCTCGCCGTTCCTATTGTAATCGCATGTGTCTTCTTCGCGTTCGCTCCGAAGACGGCCGGCCCGAAGCGTCCGCCCAGCAATAATCTGACAAGCAATCCGCTCGAATCGGCGCGGCAAACGCTGAGCCGCGAGACCGACTTCGATACCTGCCGCGCGGCGCTGACCCAGCTCAACACGCATCTTGCCAAGAATGAAGCGGACCAGGCCGCACGGCTGAGTCCGGAGGAGGAAGCCGCGCTGCGTGAGCGTTGCGGACTCGATGCAGACGAATTGGCGGAAATCTCCGGCAGCACCTTCACTTCGCTCGACAATCATTACCTGGAGCAATGTTTTCTGCTGCGCGACGCGGCGGCGGCGCTCGATGTGGAACTCTTCGGCGGCGAAGAGGGCAAGCGCCGATTGCCGCCGCTGCGCCAGGCGGAGGTAGCATTCGCCTGGGCGGTGCGGCAAGTTCGCCTGGAAAAATTCGACGCGCCGACCGTGCCGGCGCAGTATGTCCTGCGCCGCGGCTGGGGGACAGCGCTGGAACGCGCCCTGGTCTTCCTGGAACTGTTGCGGCACGTCGGCACGGCAGACGAGAAGCTGACCGGCTGCCTCCTCTACTCCCCCGACAAGATCGGCGACATGCGCCTGTGGGCGTGCGGCGTTCTGGTCAACGACAAGCCGGACCTCTACTTGTTCGACCCGCGCCTCGGCCTGCCGCTGCCGGGGCCGAACGGGAAAGGGATCGCCACCCTTGCCGAGGTCCGTACCGACCAGGGCGTCCTCGCGCAGCTCACCGTCTCGGACGCGACTCCCTACGACGTGACGACGGCGCAGGCGTTAAAGGCGGAGCTACGCTACGTCTGTTCCCTTTCCGCGCTGTCGAAGCGCATGCACGTCCTGGAGACCAAGCTGTTGCCGCCGGCGGTAAAAGTACATCTCTTCGTCGATGCTGTCGCGGAGACGAACCGTCTCCAGGCCGCGTCTCCGCCGAAGTCCGTGATCCCGTGGCAGGACGGCAGGGCCAGCGGCGTCGGTTTGCTCCGACGCTTCCTGCCCCCGGAAGAGGGCGGGATTGACGTTGCCAAGCCGTACAGCCGGCGCGACGCCTTCGTGCTTGGCCTGGTGCCGTGGCGGACCATGCAGTCCGACTTCGATTTCCTGAACGAGAACAGGTTCCCCCCCCACGTTGGACTGGGACAACAGGTGCGCAGGACTCTTGGCAATCCGTTCCTTGAAATCGCCCTTCAGCCGCACCACGCGCGCGACGAGCTGCTGCGGGGACGTTTTAGTAAAGCGATCCCTGAGCTTGTGGAGCTGCGCCGGCTCTGCCAGGAAGCGACGGACCGTATGCCGACGGCCGACAGTCAGAAACAGCAACTCCGGAAGTCCATCAACGAGTGGATCGAGCGGGCGATTGAGCGCTACGCGGAGCAGCAGCGTGCGCGCGGCAACCCACAGAAACTGGAGGAGGCCAATCGCAAGATCGAGGCGTTGTGGAAAGAGGCCGGCAGCCTCGCGATCGAGCTGGAAGGCACACGGGCTGTCTCATTACGGCGTGAAATCTCCTACCAACTCGCTCTGTGCAAGCACGAACAGGCGGAGCGCTTGCATATTCAAACGGAACTGGACGCGGACGACGTGAAACTCAAAGAGCGCACGGTCGATGCCTGGAAGGAAGCGGTCAACCTCTGGCAGCAGTATCTTTTCGATTACGGCGGCAAACAATTCACCGGCAACGTCAGCGGCACGGCCAGCCGTCTTCTGGGTCGCGCCCGCTTGCTGAGCGGCGACCGCGACGGCGCCGTGCATGCCTGGCGTCAAGAGCTTACGACCAGCGAGCTTGAAAAGGTCGGCACACTGTACCTGGCGAAGAATCTCCAATAAACCTCGTTATGCCGGGGACTATATACTTGACGACTCCCACACCGCCGGCAGCGGCGCCGTCACGGTCATCGGCTCGTAGCGGATCGGATGCAAAAAGGTAAGACTGCGAGCGTGCAGCGCGATGATGCGGTCGCGTGCCAGTTCGGCGAGCGGTCCGAATGGCTGCTTCGCTCCGTACTGGTTGTCGCCGCAAATCGGCCAGCCGCGCGTCGCCGCCTGCACGCGAATCTGGTGCATGCGGCCCGTCTCCGGCTCGATTTCCAGGAGCGCCGCGCCGGCCCGCACCTCCAATCTGCGAAAGCGCAACACCGCCCGTCGTGCCATCGGCGTGTCGGCCGCCGCCACTTCCGTGCGCGATTCCTCCTTCACCTTCAGCAGCCAATCTTCCCAGATGCCTTCCTCCGGCGGCAACGACCCGTCCGCTGCTGACTCGACCAGCGCCCAGTAAACCTTGCGCACTTGCCTATCGCGAAACTGCTCGGCGAGCCGGCGGGCGGCCTTGGTATTGCGCGCGAACACAACGACGCCGGACACCGGCCGGTCGAGTCGATGCGGA
>JBBQPD010000621.1:0-4507 GCA_038331535.1 Gemmatales bacterium
ACGGCGTTCTGCGCAGCGAAGTCTTTCCCGGACTGTGGCTCGATCCCGTCGCCCTCGTGCGGATGGATCTGGCTGCCGTTTTACGCGTTCTTCAGCAAGGCACCGCGAGTCCGGAACACGCCGCGTTTGTCGAGCGGCTTCGGCAGCACGCCGGTCACTGAGACGAGCAACTTGGGACGGGGACACAACTCATGATCCGCATCCTGGGCCATGCCTCCGCCGCCTGCGACGGCATCACCCGCCGCGAGTTGCTCCGCGCCGGCTCGCTCGCCCTTCTCGAGGGCGCCGCGCTGCCGTCCGGCGTTCGCGCTGGGGCGCGCGCGGGTCAGGCCAAGTCGGTGATCCTCCTCGATCTGTTCGGTGGACCCAGTCATATCGATACGTTTGACCTGAAGCCCGACGCCCCAGCCGAGATACGCGGCGAGTTCAAGCCGATCGCCACGTCGCTGCCTGGCGTGCAGATTTGCGAACACCTGCCGCAACTGGCGTGTAGGATGGACCGTCTCTGCCTCATTCGTAGCGTGTCGCACCGCTACAACAGCCACAATCCCTATGGCGTCATGACCGGTTTCGACGGCGGCAACGATCGCGAGAACTACTTCGCCAAGCCGAGCGATCATCCCGGCATGGGGGCGGTGTGTCAATACCTCGGCGTGGGTCGGCGCGGCGATCTGCCGGGTTACGTCGTGCTGCCTGCCTTCCCCGGTTACAGCCAGGGACTGCGCCGCGCTGGCCCCTACGGCGGCTATCTCGGCGGCCGGTTCGACCCGCTCTTCAGCACCTGCTCCCCGACCTGGACGAAAGCGAATGTCGGCGAGGGTGACGCCTACAATCCCGCGATTGTCCCGCTCGGCGATCCGCAATTGCCGTCGCTCACCAATGAAATGACGCTCGACGCCCTTGACAGCCGGCGCTCGCTGGTGGAGCAGTTCGACCGGCAGACGGCGTGTTTGACGAACTCCGCGGCGGCACACGACCACGGCGAACGGCGCCGGCAGGCGTTCGACCTGCTGTTGTCGCGCGCCGCCCGCAACGCCTTCGACCTGGAGAAGGAGCCGCTGAAACTGCGCGAGCGCTACGGCCGCGACCTGTTCGGATCAAGTACCTTGCTGGCGCGGCGATTAGTGGAGTCAGGTGTGACGTTCGTCGCGGTCCACACGGAGGCCAAGGGCAACGGCCACTGGGACACGCACGCCAACAACTTCAACATGCTGCGACAATGGCTGCTGCCGTTTCTCGACCGGGCCGTGTCGGCGCTGGTGGACGACCTCGCGGCGCGCGGCCTGCTGGAGACGACGCTGGTGGTGGTGACCGGAGACATGGGCCGAACGCCGCGCGTCAACGGCCAGGCCGGCCGCGATCACTGGCCGCAGTGTGGTTTCTGTCTGTTCGCCGGCGGCGGCACGAAGGCGGGCTACGTCCACGGCGCGACGGACAAAACGGCAGCGTATCCGAAGGACCATCCCGTTTCGGCGGGCGATCTCGTGGCGACGATTTATCATTTGCTCGGCGTCGATCCCGAAGCGACGGTGCCGGACCAGACGGGACGGCCGACGCACATCGCGCACGGCGGGCGCGTGGTGCGGGGCGTGCTGGCATAATCCAGATTAATCACCACAAAGACACAAAGGACACAAAGAAAGACCAGGAAAGAAGAAGCATCCGGTCTTGGATCGAGACTGTTTATGGGGTGGTTCAGCGCCTGTTTTCGATCGGTTGATTCTGTCTTCCTTTGTGTTCTTTGTGTCTTTGTGGTGAATAGTCCGGGATAAGAGGGTTGGCGTAGGTCCGGCGAAACGGTCCTACTCTTCTGGCCAAACGAACGGGCGAGTGGTGGTAGCTCCCGCCACTCGCCCATGAACTGCTCCTGGCTTCTCGCCGGTGTCAGTTTCCGCCCAGCCTAGGGAATATCGGAGTGAGGCCGGGGAACGGCTCGCCGAGCAGCGCTTGCCATTGCTTGCGCTGCGCTTCGGTGAGCGTCTTGAAATACTTCTCATTCGTGAGATCGCGAAGTTTCACGCTCACGTCCTGTTCGTTTGGCAGCTTGGCGCGAAGAAGGGTCTGCGTTTTGCTCGCGTCAGCCTGGATGGCCGCGACCCGGTTACTCTGCTCGTCGGTTAGCCCAATGGAACTCGCGATATCGGTGGAACGGAGAAGAGTCGCCGGGCCGGCGAGCGCCTGGGTCTGAAGCTCGAGTTGCTTGAGACGCCCATACTGGCCGGCGTTAAGAATCGCTTGCAGCTCCTTGCCGGTCATCTCGTGGACGGCCGCGATCGCCTTGATAGGATCGGCAGCCTGAGCCGCGGTCAGAACCGCCGCGATACGCCGCTTCTCGAAGGCGTCGAGTTTCTCCAACTGGTCCGGAGTGACCATCAGCGCTGAGGCGATGTTGGCACGCTTGGCGAGCGTGATGAGCGGCAGAGTTGCCGTCAAGCTCGTCCCGCGTCCCCCCTGTCCACCCAACGGATTCGGGATCGTCCCGTCGGCACCGGTTCCCCCGCGATTTCCGCGCGTAGTTGCTGGCGGCGTCGGCGCGATCAACTGGCCCTTATATGGCTCGCCGAGCAGCGATTGCAGCTGCTTATTCTGTTCGGGAGTCAACACCTGATCCGCGAGCGTGCCTCCGGTCAGTTTTTCGCGCTGTTCCATCGTCAGTTTCAATTCGTCGGCCACGCCGGGATAACCGGCTGCCGTAACGTATCGACTCACCACCGACATCGTACCGCGTACGGTGGTCGAGGGCTTGGCGCGTGTTTGCAACACGATCTGGCGAAAACGCGCTTGTTGCTCGGGAGTGAGGATGTCGGCGAGTTCCTTCTCGGTCATCTTGGACATCTCCGGGAGCTTGGCGCGCCGTGCCGCCGCGGTGCCCTCCGCGAACTTATCGCGCCAGCGCTTCCAGGCGTCCTCGGCCTTCTTGGTCTGGGCCTCGGAAAGTTTCAGCTCGTCCTGGAGCGGCTTTTGCGTCAGGTAACCGAGTTCGAGATAGTAATTCCCGAAGTAATTACGGTAAACCTCAGCAAAGGCAGCGGGTAAGTTCGCTGGTCCATCAGGCGATGCGCCGAGGAAGCGCGACGGAAACGCGATCGTGCCCGTGAACGGTTCGCCCAGTTGCTCTTTTAGCGTTTTCTGCTGCTCGGGCGTGAGCAGTTTCGTCAACTTGTCGTGGGTTGCCTGCTCAATGTCGGCGACCTGCTTTTCGATGACCGGGTATTCCGCGCCGCTGAGGAAAGCCGTGCGGAACGATGCATTCTGTGCCTGGATCAGCTCGTCGCGGCCCTTCTGCTGGGCATCGTTGAGGCGGAGGGCTTCGACCAGGGCCGGCGCCGACAAGAAGCCGTTGACGCCGTTCGCGTGTATCAGTTGTTGCAACGCCAGTTGGCGCACCCGCGTCAACTGCTCGGGCCGCACCGCGGCGGCCACCGCCTGTGCGGTCTCCTTGATGAACGTGTCGGACCGTAGCTGCCGCTGTTCGATGCTGAGCGCGCGCAACTCCGCGGTGCCGTCGGTCCATTTCTTCGCCAGGGCGGCGATGGTTTTGACCTGCTCGTCGGTCAGCTTGATCTCGGTCTGAACGGCCTGCGCTTCGAGATATTGCAGATCGGTCGGCATCGGGAGCGTGGGGGGCTGGACGCGCGGGTCACGGGAGGCAGTAAGAGGAGTCTTGAATGGCTCGCCGTGCATGGCGTCCAACGTCTTCATCTGTTCCGGCGTCAAAGTGATGATCGTGGCGAACGGGCCGCGATCGGGGTTGGTGCTCGCCGGTCGTTTCTGTGCATCGGTCAGTTTCAGAGCATCCGCCAGTTCGGGAAAGGACTCCAGCATAGTCGGTGAGATACGCCCGGTACGCGCCACGCTGATGTGCTGCAAGGCGATTTCGCGTAGGCGCCGTAACTGTTCGGGCTTCAACGCGGCGGCGAAAGCAGCGTCGGTCGCCTTGCGACGCTCCACGGCCTTCGTGGTAATCTCGACGGGCGTCAACTTGAAACTGTCGTCCAGGTACTTCTGTCGATAATCGACAAGCTGCTTGACCTGCTCGGGAGTCAGCTTCAACTCCTATTGCAGGTTTTCGTCGGGCAAGAACTGAATCATGTTGACGAGCAGGCCCGATGTGCCTGTTGTGCCCTTTCCTCCTCCCTTCGTTCCACCCGGTTGGGCGTGGACAGCGACGGTGACGAAACCGGCGATGGCCAGGGTAAGGAGTGACAAGCGGAACGCACGCATGGTGAACGCCTCCGAACGGGACAGAGAGCGGGGGCCGAAACGGCGCGGACCCCCGGATGGCGACGCATTCCCTGAGTGGGGTTCTGTTGTTGTCTTGTGCGAGTTTGCTCGCAACCATGTTACGAGAGAGGTCGTGCAACGACAACCGGCGTTTGCCGCTTGCGGCTTAGCGGGCATCTCCCGCTAAGCCGCAAGCGGCGAGAATATCGGTCCGCGGCGAAATACTCACTTTACAAACCTCGTTCCGGCCTGAGACAATGTCCTCGCAGTCGGACAAACGGTC
>JBBQPD010000622.1:0-4503 GCA_038331535.1 Gemmatales bacterium
TGTCCTGCGAGGCCGTCGAGCACGGGCCGCTGAAGGGCCATGCCGCACTCGACGGAGCTGTGAATCGGTCCGCGCAGCGGCGCGTCGAGGCGCATGTTCTTGCCGACGAACGCCTGGAACGCGAGATTGTCATCGAGCGATTGAAAGAAGCTGAACGCCGGCGAGATGTGGGTTGGGCCGTCGGCCACGCCGTTGAACTCCCGGCCGGCCGGCGTCACCGCCTTGAAGTTGAAGGCACAGCTCGTTGTTGGCGAGTCGATGATCTGGACCTGGGAGTGAAGCCGGTAGTAACCGATGCCGCCGGGGTCGCCGGGGCGGCGCAGCTCCAGGGACGGGTTGTCGTTGCCGAACGCGACTTGCAGCCAGTTCGGGCCGTCGTCCTTCTCTGTGGCCGCCGCCAGATCGCCCGTTGCCGGATCGTCGGAGTCCAGACCGACAGGCTCGCTCAGGAACGCGGGCGCGATGCGGAAGAGGGCGACGCGGTTCGAGCGCGGGACGGCTGCGGGGGTAGTTGTGGCGGGGCCGATGAGAAAGGCGCGTGGAAACAGGGCGGGCGTATTTGTGTCGGCTGGCTCCTGGGCGCCGACGGTTCCCGGCGCGAGCAGGAGCAGGACGAACACGATTTCGGTTAGTTTGCTGAAGGTCATGCGGAGCGACGATGAGACCGGGGTTGGCCGGGACGACAGTCTCCATATCGTCCCGTCTCCAGCCGCACAAGAGCGATTTTTCTCTCCGCCCGGTAAGTCGCGCGCGAGGGTGCCCTCGCATCCGCACCACTCGCCGTCAATCGGCTGGTACGACCGATACGGGAAGTCGGAGCCTGTGCGGCCGAAATTCCCAGAAGAGCAGCAACACGATGAGGAGGCCCAACAGCAGGTAACGCCCACGGAGGACCAGTTCACGTTGCCACGGCGACGGCGGGCCGATGGGAAACGAGAAGAAGGTCAACAGGTCGAGGAGGACCACCAGCCAGATCAGGCCTCTGTGCCGGCCAGTCAGTGGCAGCAGGAAGGGCAGCAGCCAGAGAATGAATTGCGGCGAGAAGAAGATCTGTACGCCCTGGAAGACGATCAGCACGACGGCTCCGCGGCGGAGCAGGCTGGCGAGGTCCGGGATGGGCGGCACCATCATCAGGCCGACCGTGCCGAGCACACAGCCCATCCGAAAGGCGCGTGCCGGCAGCGTGTCGCCCCCCAGCGCGGCCGGCAAGACGGCATTGTAGACGGTCATCGGCATGGTCCACGTCCGCGCGAGCTGGTAACGGTAGGGGGCCGAAAACGCTTCCCAGCCGAACTGCAGCAGAGGCACGGCCAGCACCAGCGCCAGCGTCGTCCCGAACGCCAACCCCCAAACGACAGCCTGGCGCCGTTCCGTCCACAGGTAGCGCAGGACCAGCGGCGCCAGCAGAACCGCGTACACTTTGACGGCGGCGGCAAGTGCCAGGAACACGGCCGCCGCCACGATCCGACGACGGCCCAGGCACCACAGACTCAGGGCGCTCAGCAATACCGGCACGATGTCGAAGCGGTTCATCGTGTAATACAGCGCCGCGGGAAGAACGACGGCCAGGCACAACGACGACAGGTCGCCGGCCGGTTCGTAACCCGATCGCAATACGGCGACGAGGCCGAGGAGGCACGCGAGCATCAGCAGGAAATGGATGCGGGCCGCCCACCGAAAACAGCGCCATAATGCGCGGTCGCGCTCATGGGCCGGCCGGTGATGCAGGATGTTGACGTGACAGGTGTCGGCCACCACAGCGGGGACCGGCGGCATGTTCGGCTGAAGCCAGAAACCGACTCGAAAGATGAGCAACGCCGCGTGAGGATATTCGAGGAAGCAACGCGGCTCGAGCGGGCGATCTTCGTCAAGGGCGGCCGCGAACGCCTCTTCGTGCGCGTCGGGATAATCCATCAGTCCCGCAACCTGGCCGAACCGGGAGTTTAGACCGCGCTGAAGGTAAGCCGCAATGTCTACGTCGTCGTAGAGGACGTTGCTGAGTTCAGGCGCCCAGTCGGGCGGGCCGAAATGATCGTCGGGCTGAACCGCGAAGACGATGGCGACGTAGACGATCGGCAGCACCACCGGCGCCCAGCGCCGCAAGGCCATGAAGAACGCCCTGCCGCGAAGGGGCGACGGCTCGACTGGCACGACAGGCATACGGATTATCTCATTCGGAAAGTCAACGCGCCAGCTGGGACGGCGGCACCTGCGCATGGTCCGTCAATCCCTGATGTACCTTGTTGCCGTTCACTTCCAGGGTGAAGTATTCCAGACCGGCGGGCACTTCGAACTCCAGGAAGCCCGTCATCCCGGTGTCGGAGTAATCCTTCACCACCTTCCCCGACGGGTCGAGAATCCTGCCGCCGTCGCTGATGCGAGCGTTCTTGTCCACGACCTCGGCGAAGATCTCCTGGAGGACGCGCATCTCGGCGGCCAGCTTGTGGTCCCACAGGTCCACTTCCGTGCCCGTGTCCAGGTCGTCCAGCTCTTCCATCTGCCTTTCGTTGACGTCCGGGCCGATGCCGATCAGCACGAACTTGAGCGGGTTGCGCCGCTTCTTCGAGACATCGTGGGCCAGCCGGGTGCTGTAATCCTTCACGGCCTGGAGGTCGTGCAGTTCGCCGTCGGTGATGAAGACGTAAAAGCCCCAGGGGGCGTCCTTGAAGCGATCGACGAAGTATTTCACGGCCGGGAGTAGTTGCGTGCCGGTGCCGAAGTCGCGCGGCGGACCGAAGACGTGTTTCTCGGCAGCGTCCGCCGTCAGGTCGCCGATCACCTCGATTTTGCTGCCGCCGGTGCCGGTCGCCCAGTAGACGCAGGTCGTGCCGCCGTCGGCGTCGATCTTGCGGGCGAGGTAGGCGCAGATTTTTTGCGCGACGGGCGTGATCTAGTTGTGCAGCTCTTTCTTCAGGCCGAACAATGACGCGAAGAAGCCGCCGCCGCTGCCGTCATCCACGCCGTAGAGCTTGGCCATGCTGCCGGAGCCGTCCAGGGCGATGCCGGTCTGCGCGCCTTCGCGGTGCGGCTCCATCAGGATCGTGGCCGTGACCCGAGTCTTGCCACGGGCGGCGGGATAGACGTTCACCTCGCCGAACGGTTCGACGACTTTTTTTAGCTGCATGGCGACTCTCCAACATAAGAAACCGTGATAGCTGCTTAGCGTTTCGCGCGAAACGCCAAGCAACATCGCGCCGCTCATCGCGCAACGCCGTCACTTCTCATCCTTCGGCTGTTCCAGGTCGAGATCGGTCGCCGCCTCTCCTGCGGGGCGCATCTCCAGATGAATGTCCTTCCAATCGTTATCCGCGTCGTCCTCCGCGGATCGCGCCGCGGCGACCGGCTCAACCGTCTCGACGATGGCCGCTTCCGTCACTTCGATGACTTCTTCACTCGCCGGTACTTTCGCCTTCTCTGACAGCGGCTGATGAATGCGCTGGCCGTTCACTTCCAGGGTGAAATAGTCCGATCCCGCCGGCAACTCGAACTCCAGGAACCCCGGCAGTCCGGTTCCGGTGTAGTCCTTCGCGACACGGCCTTGAGCGTCGAGAATACGGCCGTTATCCGCCACACGCGCGTTCTTGTCCACGACCTCGGCGAAGATTTCCTGGAGGACGCGCATCTCGGCGGCGAGTTTGTGATCCCACAGGTCTACTTCCGTGCCCGTGTCCAGGTCGTCCAGCTCTTCCATCTGCCGCTCGTTGACCTGCGGGCCGAGACCGATGAGCACGAACTTCAGCGGCTTGCGGCGGCCGGCGGCGACTTCCATCGCCAGGCGCTTGCTGTAGGCGATGACCTCGTCCAGGTCGTGCAGTTCGCCGTCCGTGATGAAGACGTAGAAACCCCAGGGAGCGGAGCGGAAACGGTCCACGAAGTATTTGACGGCCGGCAACAGCTGGGTGCCGGTGCCGAAATCGCGCGGCGGGCCGAAGACGTGCCGCTCCGCCTCGTCCGCTCGCAAGTCGCCGATGACCTCGACCTCGCTGCCGCCGGGGCCGGTCGCCCAGTAGACGCAGGTCGTGCCGCCGTCGGAGTCGATCTTGCGGGCGAGGTAAGAGCAGAGCTTTTGCGCGACCGGCGTGACCTCGTTCGTCAGCTTTTTGGAGCCGCCGAAGATCGGCGACAGGACGCGGCTACCGTCCTCCACGCCGTAGAGTTTGGCCATGCTGCCGGAGCCGTCGAGAGCGATGCCGGTCTGTGCGCCTTCGCGGTGCGGCTCCATCAAGATCGTGGCGACGACGCGCGTCTTGCCGTCCTTTGTCGGGTAGACGTTCACCTCGCCGAACGGATCGACGACATTTTTCAACTGTGCCATGATGAGTCTCCTACAACGAACCGCCGCGAGTTGTTGCGCATGGACGAACGGAGAGTTTGAGAACTCTCTCTTCTCACACTTCGTCCGAAACCGCAATCCATTTGATTTTATCACGAGCCGCGACCGTCAGGGAGCGGTGCCCGCGCGCCCAGACCGGCGCGGGGCGGGAACCCCCCCGAAGGGGCCCC